>JAUIBJ010000126.1 GCA_030428025.1 Alphaproteobacteria bacterium | reverse complement strand
CATCCGCCATTTCCTCGAAGGCGATCTGGGCCTGCCCTGCGCCTTCGCCGTGGCCCGCTCTGCCGGAACCAAGACGAATAACGAAGAGGTGCGCGCCCTGGTGCGCCGGCACCGCCCGCTGATCCTCATGGGCTCAGTCAACGAAAAGATGTATCTCGCCGAACTCGGATCGGGGCGCGGCCCGCAGCCCGCCTTCATTCCGGCCAGCTTCCCCGGCGCCGCGATCCGCCGTCATACCGGCACGCCGATGATGGGCTATGCCGGCGCCACCTATCTTCTGCAGGAAGTCTGCAACGGTCTTTTCGACGCCCTCTTCCATATCCTGCCGTTGGGCTCGGAGATGGATGCCAGCGCGGGCACCGCCACGCCGCTGCGGCGCAATTTCCCGTGGGATGCAGACGCGCAGGCCGAGCTTGACCGCATCGTCGCGACCCATCCGGTTCTGACCCGCATCTCCGCCGCAAAGTCGCTGCGCGACGCGGCCGAGGAGGCCGCGCTCCGCCAAGGGGCGGCGCGGGTGATGCTCGACACGGTAAAAGCCCTGTCGCCCGACGGGGACAGGCAAAACGTTTCGCCCGAAAGGGCCTCAGTTCGGAAGGAGGACTGAACCGATGACCGATATCACATCAACCCCGCCATGCCGCACCAGTTGCGGACGCCGGCGCAACGCGGAGTTCTACTTTTACTTCGTGTTGATCTTCCTTCTCGCGCTGCCCTTCGCAACCGTTCGCTGGGTGCGCGACGTCATCCGTCTGAGAACCCTCGACCTGCGCGGCCCGCTGGCCCGCGCCTGGGCCGAGGCGGACAGGACGACACCGTTGATTTTCTCGGCCTGAGCGCGATGCGCTGGGGTCGAGACCTGAACTGCCGCCCCTCACGGGCGGACAGAAGCCGGAAAGGCCGGTCTGGCCTCGACGGACCCGGCCGCGGGGGACGCGGCGTCAGCATAACGTTCCGGAGGAAAGTTCATGGCTGATAACACCGACCTGTCCTTTACAGGTCTCACCGACGAGCAAGCCCAGGAGCTGCATTCGGTCTATATGAGCGGCCTTTGGCTGTTCGTGCTGATTGCAGTGGTCGCCCATATCGCGACCTACATCTGGGCTCCTTGGTTCTGAGGGAGGATCATTAAATGTCCAAATTCTACAAGATCTGGCTCATTTTCGATCCGCGCCGCGTGTTCGTTGCGCAAGGCGTCTTCCTGTTCCTGTTGGCCGTCATGATCCACCTGGTGGTTCTGTCGAACGGCGTCAACTGGTTCGAGAATGCGGCTGCGTCACGCTCGATGGCTGCCGAGTGACCTAGGGATGCAAGTCCGACACCAATGTTGCGGGCGGTGCGGCCGCCCGCAACGGAACAAACGAAAGACTTCATGACGGCTTCCGGTCTGGACGGGACCAGCCGCCAAACGCGGAGAGACACAAATGGCGTTGCTTAGCTTTGAGAGAAAGTACCGTGTCCGCGGAGGGACGCTGATCGGCGGCGATCTGTTCGACTTCTGGGTAGGGCCTTTCTACGTGGGCTTCTTCGGGGTGACCACGGCCTTTTTTGCCCTTCTGGGGACCATCCTGATCTTCTGGGGGGCGGCCCATCAGGGCACGTTCAACCCCTGGCTTATAAATATTGCGCCGCCCGATCTGAGCTATGGCCTGGGGGCCGCTCCGCTCATGGAGGGCGGGCTCTGGCAGATCATCACGATCTGCGCCATCGGCGCGTTCTGCAGCTGGGCGCTGCGTGAGGTGGAGATATGCCGCAAGCTCGGCATCGGCTATCATGTGCCCTTCGCCTTCAGCGTCGCGATCTTTGCCTATCTCACGCTGGTGGTGTTCCGCCCCGTCCTGATGGGCGCCTGGGGACACGGCTTTCCCTACGGTATCTTTAGCCATCTCGACTGGGTGTCCAACACCGGCTACGCCTATCTGCACTTCCATTACAACCCGGCGCATATGCTGGCGGTGACGTTCTTCTTCACCACCTGTCTTGCACTGGCGCTGCATGGCGGGCTGATCCTTTCGGCCGCCAACCCCGAAAAGGGGGAAGACATGAAGACGCCCGATCACGAAGACACCTTCTTCCGTGATCTCATCGGTTATTCCGTGGGCACGCTGGGCATTCACCGCCTCGGTCTACTGCTGGCGCTCAATGCCGGGTTCTGGTCAGCCATCTGCATCATCATCAGCGGCCCGGTCTGGACCAAGGGCTGGCCCGAGTGGTGGAACTGGTGGCTCGAATTGCCGATCTGGCCTTCTCAGGGGATGTGAACAATGGCTGAGTATCAGAATATCTTCACGCAGGTTCAGGTCCGGGGCGCGCCCGAAATGGGCATGGACAACGCCAACAACATGGCCGAGGAACGGCTCGGACAGCCGGGCTTCAGCAAGCTGATCGGCTGGATCGGCAACGCCCAGCTCGGACCGGTCTATCTGGGCTGGACCGGGATGATCTCGATCGCCACGGGCATCCTCTGCCTCAACATCATCGGGCTGAACATGCTGGCGCAGGTCAACTGGTCGATCCCGGAATTCCTGCGCCAGGGCTTCTGGCTGGCGCTGGAGCCGCCGAGCCCCGAATACGGGCTGAAGATTCCGCCCCTGCAGGATGGCGGGTGGTACATCATCGCCTCGTTCTTCCTGCTGGTCAGTGTCTGCACATGGTGGCTGCGCACCTATCTGCTGGCCGAGCAGCACAAGATGGGCAAGCATGTCGCCTGGGCCTTCGCGAGCGCGATCTGGCTGTTCCTGGTCCTTGGTCTGTTCCGGCCGATCCTGATGGGGTCGTGGTCGGAAGCGGTGCCATACGGGATCTTCCCGCATCTCGACTGGACCACGGCCTTCTCCATTCGCTACGGGAACCTCTATTACAACCCGTTCCACTGCCTCTCGATCGTGTTCCTTTATGGCTCGTGCCTGCTGTTTGCGATGCACGGCGCCACGATCCTGGCTGTCAGCCGCTTCGGAGGCGACCGCGAACTGGAACAGATCGTCGACCGGGGCACCGCGAGCGAGCGCGCCGCGCTGTTCTGGCGCTGGACCATGGGGTTCAACGCGACGATGGAGGGCATCCACCGCTGGGCCTGGTGGTTCGCGGTTCTGACGCCCATCACCGGCGGGATCGGCATCCTGCTGACCGGAACGGTGGTCGACAACTGGTTCATCTGGGCGCAGGAACACAATTTCGCGCCGATGTATGACGGCTCCTACGGCTACGAGAGCTACGGATCCTACGAAGCCTTCATCGGGCAGGAGGAATGACCATGTTCAGCTGGTTCAACAAATGGAACAAGGAAAACCCGACCGACGTCGAACGTCCTGCCATCCTTGTCGGCGTCGTCGGGGTGGCCGTGATCGCCGCCGCCGCGCTGGTGGTTCTCGGTCAGCCCTATGCGACCGAAAGCCTGCAGACCGGTCCACGGGGCACCGGCATGTACGTGCCGAAATTCAAGGCCGATCTCGGCAGGCCGGACCCGGGGATCGAGGGGTTCCTCGCGTCCACCTCCGCGCCGGTGGCGCCGCAGGGTGGCGAACAGACGGCCGGCAGCGCGCGTGAGAACGTGCCGCCGGGGCTGGAGGGGCTGACCGTCGACAATTACGACCGTCTGTTGGCGGCCATGCGCGAATGGACGGGAATTCCGGACCTGTTCGACGATCCCGACAGCTATCAGACCGCGGTCGGCCATGTGATGATCGGCATGGTCCAGAACATCAACGAGAACTGGGATGGCCATGTGAACGCCAACAAGCAGGTGGGTGTCACCTGCTATACCTGCCATCGCGGCGAGCCGGTTCCGAGCGACATCTGGTTCAAGCAGACCCCGGTGGTGATGGCCGCCGAAGGCTGGTCGGCGGTGCAGAACCGCGTGTCGCCCTTGAGCAGTTTCACCTCGCTGCCCTCCGACGCACTCGAGGCCTATCTGCTGAATTACGAAGTGATCGGCGTGCACGACCTGGAAAGCCGCGTCGCGGGCATTCCCGGCCGGGACGGCTATCCCGGTATTCAGCATGCCGAGCGGACCTATGCCTTCATGAACTATATTGCCAATTCGCTGGGCGTGAACTGCACGTTCTGTCACAACACCCGCGCCTTCTATGACGGCGCCCAGGTGACCCTGCAATGGTCGACCGAGACCCTTGGCATCCAGATGGTTCAGGAGCTCAACGAGACCTATCTCGTGCCGCTGGCCGGGCTTTATCCGCCCGAGCGCCTGGGGCCGAAGCTGGGTGATGCGCCCAAGGCCGCCTGCCGCACCTGCCACAAGGGCTATCAGCAGCCGTTGCAGGGAACCAACGTGATCGCCGACTGGCCGGAACTGGCCACGACTTCGGGCGAGCCCGACTACAGCGGCAACTGACCGGACGGCGCGGCCCGCCTGTCGGGCCGCGTCCCATCATCGCGCCGTTCGCGAGCCGGCCCCGAAACGCGGGCGACGCCAAAGGCCACCTGGAAAGGGGGGTGCGATGCAAGCCGACAGACCTAGAACGCCACTATTGGACAATGTCGCCGGTCCGTCGGATCTGCGCAGGATGAGCGATGCCGAGCTGGACCGGCTGGCGGGCGAACTGCGTGCCGAGGTGATATCGGCCGTATCGGAAACGGGCGGGCATCTTGGCTCGGGCCTGGGGGTCGTGGAACTGAGCGTGGCCATCCACGCCGTATTCAACACACCGATGGACAAGCTGATCTGGGATGTGGGCCATCAGTGCTATCCACACAAGATCCTCACCGGCCGGCGCGACCGGATCCGGACGCTGCGCCAGAAGGACGGTCTCAGCGGATTCACCAAGCGCGCCGAGTCGCGGTTCGACCCGTTCGGGGCCGCGCATTCCTCGACCTCGATCAGCGCCGCGCTGGGCTTTGCGGTGGGGCGCGACATGGGCCAGGCCACGGGCGATGCCATTGCCGTCATCGGTGACGGGGCGATCAGCGCCGGAATGGCCTATGAAGCGCTCAACAATGCCGGCGCCGAGGGGCGGCGCCTCTTCGTCATTCTCAACGACAACGAAATGAGCATCGCCCCGCCGGTCGGCGCGATGTCCCGTTATCTGAGCGGGCTGCAGGCCGGCGACCCTCTGGCGAACATGCGGTCCCTGGCGGAAGGGCTCGAGGCGGTGATGCCCCGGCCCGTGCGCGACGGCGCCAGGAGGGCGCGGCAGCTGGTGACGGGTCTGGCCGGGTCGGGCACGGTGTTCGAAAATCTGGGCTTCGACTATGTCGGTCCCGTCGACGGCCATGACATGGGCCAGCTTCTGCAGGTTCTGCGCGCGGCGCGCGCGCGCGCCACCGGGCCGGTTCTGATTCATTGCTGCACCGTGAAGGGCAAGGGCTACGCGCCCGCCGAGACCAGCGCCGACCGCGGCCACGGGGTGGCGAAATTCGACCCGGCCACCGGCGCTCAGGTCAAGAAGGCCGGCGGCGCGCCGAGCTATACATCCGTTTTCGGTACGGCCCTGACGGAGGCGGCGGCGCGGGACGCGGATATCGTGGCGGTCACCGCCGCCATGCCCTCGGGCACTGGCATCGACATCATGGCAAAGCGCTTCCCGTCGCGCGTCTTCGACGTGGGGATCGCGGAACAGCATGCCGTGACCTTTGCCGCCGGCATGGCGGCCAGCGGACTGAAGCCGTTCTGCGCGATCTATTCCACCTTCCTTCAGCGCGGCTTTGACCAGGTGGTGCATGACGTCGCGCTGCAGGGGCTGCCCGTGCGCTTTGCCATCGACCGCGCCGGGCTGGTGGGGGCCGACGGAGCGACCCATGCCGGCGCCTACGATATCGCCTATCTGGGCTGTCTGCCGGGGGTCACGGTGATGGCCGCCGCCGACGAGGCGGAACTCAAACACATGGTTGCCACCGCTGCCGCGCATGACGAGGGTCCGATCTCGTTCCGCTTCCCGCGCGGAGCGGGCGAAGGCGTGGCCCTGCCCGAGACCGGCGAGGTTCTGGAGATCGGCAAGGGCCGCGTGCTGCAGGAGGGCGAGGATATCGCGCTGCTGTCCTTCGGGGCGCATCTTGGCCCGGCGCGCGCCGCCGCCGGGATACTGGCGGAGTCGGGGCTGAGCGTGACCCTGGCCGATGCCCGCTTTGCAAAGCCTCTGGATACCGATCTGGTGCTTCGTCTGGCCAGACGCCACCGCGTGCTCCTGACCATCGAGCAGGGCGCCGAAGGCGGGTTCGGCTCTGTGGTGATGCACGCGCTGGCGCGGCTCGGGGCCTTCGACCGGGGTCTTGCGATCCGCAATATCTGCCTTCCGGACCGCTTCATCGACCAGGCCGCCCCGGCCGAGATGTATGCGGCCGCCGGCATGACGGCGGCGGATATCGCGGCCACCGCGCGGGCGGCGCTCGGGGCGCAGGGCAAGGTGGTTCCGCTCACCGCGGTCCGCTGAGGCGGAACCGGCAGCAGAAAGGCCGCGCCGGGGATGGCGCGGCCTTTCTGACATCTTTCGGGCCAGTCGGCCGGATCAGTTCTGCTCGGCCGGTGCGACCGAGGCGAGATAGGCCCACAGGTTCATCGCATCCTCGGCATTGCGGACCTTGAAGGTCATTTTCGCGCGCCCGGTTTCGCCCGTATAGTCTTGAAGCCAGGACGTCGGATCCTGCACGTAGCCCACGAAATCGGCTTCGTTCCATTCCAGCCCCTTGTCGCCCGCGGCGAGCATCAGGTCCGAATACCGGAATCCCTCGAACGACCCGGCCGGTCGGCCGGCGATTCCGTAGAGGTTCGGCCCCGTACGGCCGCCCTTGACGATGGACCCGTCCGGCCCCTCGATCATGTGGCAGGCCTTGCACTTCCTGAACTCTTTCGCGCCGGCCTCGGCGTCGCCGGCCGCGTCCTGTGCCGCGACGGGCAGGGCCGTCGCGAGGGCGACGAACCCCGCGAATATGAGTGTCTTCATGGTATCCTCCATAATATTGTCTGGGTTCGAGGGTGGCGGCGGGCCGGGCCCCGGAACCGCTGCACACGCGTCAGTTCAGGCAACGGCATGGGCCAGCGCGCATTGCTTCCACAATGTCGTCAGCGCGGCGACGAGGCGGTCGATGTCCGCGTCGCTGTGCAGCGGACCGGGGGTGAAGCGCAGGCGCTCCGTTCCCTTGGGCACGGTGGGATAGTTGATGGGCTGAACATAGATCCCGTAATCGCGCATCAGGATGTCCGACAGCATCCGGCACTTGACCGGATCCTTGATCATGACCGGAATGATGTGGCTGGGATTATCCATGTGCGGAATTCCCTGGGCGTCCAGCAACCGCCGCAGCCGCGCCACCTGCTGGCGCTGCCGGCGGCGCTCGGCATCGGAGGTTTTCAGATGCGCGATCGAGGCCCTGGCGGCGGCCGCCACGGCCGGCGGGAGGGCCGTGGTGAATATGAAGCCGCTTGCGAAGGAGCGGACGAAATCGCATAGCGCCGCCGAACCGGTGATGTAGCCGCCCATGCAGCCGAATGCCTTGCCCAGCGTCCCCTCGATCAGGGTGATCCGGTCCGCCAGCCCCTCGCGTTCGCTGACGCCCCCGCCGCGCGGCCCGTATAGGCCCACGGCATGCACCTCGTCGAGATAGGTCATCGCGCCGTGCTTTTCGGCGACCTCGACGATCTCGGCCATGGGGCAGATGTCGCCATCCATCGAATAGACGCTTTCGAAGGCCACGATCTTTGGGGCGTTGGCGGGCAGCCGGCTCAACTTGCGGTCCAGGTCTTCGGGATCGTTGTGCTTCCAGATGATCTTTGTGCAGCGGGCGTGGCGGATCCCCTCGATCATGCTGGCGTGATTGAGCGCGTCCGACAGGATGACCGCGTCGGGCAGACGGCTGCCGAGCGTGGAGAGCGCGGCCCAGTTCGAGACGTAGCCGGAGGTGAAGAGAAGGGCGGCCTCCTTGCCGTGCAGATCCGCCAGTTCGCGTTCGAGCGCCACGTGATGGTGATTGGTGCCGGAAATATTGCGGGTACCGCCGGCGCCGGTCCCGCAGGTGTCGATCGCATCCTTCATCGCCTGCCGGACGATTTCGTTCTGGCCCATGCCCAGATAGTCGTTGGAGCACCAGACCGTCACCTCGTCGGGGGCCTCGTGGTCATGGCTTCGGGCCTTCGGAAAGTCGCCGCACAGCCGTTCCAGTTCGGCGAAGACACGGTAATTGCCGT
>JAUIBJ010000785.1 GCA_030428025.1 Alphaproteobacteria bacterium | reverse complement strand
GTGAACCTTGCGGTACTTGCCGACGATTTCTCCGCCCCGGTCCACAAGGATGGCGGTATTGTAGCCCAGATGATCGGCCCCCGTGGTGCCGGCCAGCCGTTCGCAATAGCCCAGATAGAACCCGATCTTGAGACGCCGTGCGGCCTCGAAAAGCGGCTGCGTCTCGGGGCCCGGCATCTCTTCCTCGAAATAGCCCTGCACCTCGTCGGAATCGGTGATGTGCCAACGGGGGAAGAAGGTGGTAAGGGCCATTTCGGGAAAGGTGACGAAGCTGCAGCCCCGCGCATGCGCCTCCTCCATCAGGGCAAGCATCCGGGACACCACCGAGCGCCGGCTTTCCTGCCGACCGATCGGGCCAAGCTGTGCGGCAGCGGCGCAAAACACACGACTCATATCGCCTCCGGCTGAAAAATGGTGTTCGATGGGATGAGTGCAGGAAAACGCAGCTTTGCAAAGAGGAAAATCGGCGCGCGATGAAACACATGTCACAGGAAACCGAGATCGAACGGGCCTATCGCGGCGCGACACCCGGCTCGGCGGTGCTGGCGAAGCAGGCCGCATCTCTGATGCCAAGCGGAATTACCCACGATTCGCGGCATATCGCGCCCTATGGGCTGTTCATGAGCCATGCGGAAGGGGCTTATAAGTGGGATGTCGATGGCAAGCGCTATATCGACTTTTTCGGCGGTCACGGCGCCCTGCTTCTGGGGCACAACCATCCCGACGTGACGGCAGCGGTGCGCGACCAGCTGGGGCGGGGAACGCATTTCGCAGGACGCTCCGAACTGGAAATCCGCTGGGCGCGGCTGATCACCCAGATGGTGCCCTCGGGCGAACAGGTGCGCTTTCACGCCTCGGGGAGCGAGGCCACATTGATGGCGGTGCGGCTGGCCCGCGCCTTTACCGGCCGACCGAAACTCATGCGGTTCCAGCAGCACTACCATGGCTGGCAGGACGACATGACAGTCGGCTATGCCTCGCATTTCGACGGCACCGCGCCCATTGGTGTACCGGAGGCGGTGGCGAGCCAGACCGTGGTGGTCGATCCCTACGATTCAGAGACTGTTGCGACCAAACTCGTTCCCGGAACCGACATCGCAGCGGTAATCCTCGAGCCTTTCGGGGCCGCAACTGGCAAGGTGCCGCTGGAGGCGGAATTTCTGCACCGGCTGCGCGAGCTGACGGAACGGGCCGGGGTACTGCTCATCTTCGACGAGGTGATCACCGGTTTCCGCGCGGCGCCCGGCGGCGTGCAGGAGGCCGCGGGAGTGACCCCCGATCTGACGGCGCTGGCAAAGATCGTTGCGGGCGGTCTGCCTGGAGGGGCCGTCACCGGCCGAGCGGACATCATGGCCGGGCTTGATTTCGGAGCGGCCGCCCGATCGGGGCGCGAGAAGATCTATCATCCCGGCACCTTCAACGCCTGCCCCGTCTCGGCCGCGGCCGGTATCGCAGCGCTGGAGATCATTCGCGACGGTACAGCCTGCACACGCGCCGCCCGGCTGGCCGAAACCCTGCGCGCCGGACTGAACGAGGTGTTGCGGGAGGCCGGGTTGTCCTGGGTGGTCTATGGTCAATCCTCTGCCTTTCATATCTACATGGGCGAGGCGCCTTTCGAGCCGCGCGCGCTTGGTCGCGAGGGGCTGCACAGGC
>JAUIBJ010000125.1 GCA_030428025.1 Alphaproteobacteria bacterium | reverse complement strand
GGAAGAGCGCCGTCAGCCCCTCGGCGAGGGTGACGGATTTCGACAGAAGGATCGTTGCCAGGGTCGAGCCGATGGCGACGGTGACAACCAGATCGAAGGCATTGAGCTTGGCCAGGGTCCGCTTGCCCGAGATCCGCAGCATCGCCACCAGCGCGACATAGGCCAGCGTCCCCACCAGCACGACTCGCAGCGGATCGGACCAGCTTTGGAACAGCATGTCTTCGATCTGGGGCATCGGGGGTAGAACCGGCACCTTGGCGCGAAGGTTCCCGCCTCAGCGCATCCAGTAGCCGTTGCGCCGGATTGTGTTGCGGATCGCCTGTTCCTTGCGCGGAAGATTCTCGCGGTCGAACAGAGCGCGCGCCTTCTGGCCGCGGCCGTGATAGATCATGAACTTCACCGGATCGTAGCGCTTGAGCACCTTCTTGATCCAGTGCGGCGCGGTCACCTCTTCCAGCACCTCGACCACGCGGTCGGATTCGCGGGCGTAAAGCAGGGGCAGCAGCCGGTAATGGCAGGTGATCTCGCCGTCGAGCAGGCCTTCGGGCAGCGTATCGCGCCCGCCGCCCAGCGAATGGATGACAAGCGGCAGCGCCACCTGGTCGAGCCAGGGGTCGAGCGACTGGCAGACCAACTCCGGCGGCGGCTCGTCGCGGACGGCGAGCGCGTAGTCGAGGAACCGCCGGCCGAAGAACCGGGGGCAGCGGTAGAAGAAGAAGCCGGCGTTGAAATAGAGATAGCGGCGCCAGTATTCGTCCGGTTGCGACAGGTCGAGCGAGCTTTCGAAATCCAGCCCGAACTTGTCGTAGAGCGATTTCCAGATCTGCGTGTAGCCCGGACCGTAAAGCTCCAGCTCGGGCCATGTGCCCTCGCGCCGCAGAGAGGCGGTGGGCCGGTCGAAATCGAAGGGCACGCGTCCCAACTCGCCTGTCACAAGCGTGTCGGTGTCGAAAAAGACGAACGGCTCGTCCTCCGGCAGGGCGAACAGCGCCTCGATCTTGTTGCCATGCGGATAGCTTTCGCCGAAATGGCGGCTTTCGAAGGGCACGATCTCGGCGCCCAGCCGCTCCAGCACGTCGCGCGTCTCGCCGCCCCGAATGGTCGGATCGATCGACCAGAGCGGGCCGGGCTGCGGCTCGGCCACGAACAGCCGACCCTGAAAGCCGGGCGAGGCACTGCGCAAGGAGGCGGCGAAGATGATCGCTTCGTATTGCAGCCGACCGCCCTGACCGACCACCATGACGTTAAAGGGTTGGTTTTCGCCTGCCGTTGCGGCCATACTCTCAGGGTCCTGCCTGTCTGCCCTCGTCCGACTATAGGCGGTTCTCGGCGATGGCAGAAGGGGTCAGTTGCGGCGAATGCATTGAGGAATGTCCGACGTGATCGACTGGATACTGGTGGCGGTCGCTCTGGCGATGAACACGGGCGGCACGGCGCCGGCGGCGACGGCCACGCAGGGCGGCGGCAGCGCCGATCGGACGCCGGGATTTGTGGCCGAACCGCAGTCGGCCACGGGCCAGTTCACCACAGCGCTGGAGGTCAAGCCGATCTTGCAGGCCACCAAGACCAGTTGGGTCGCGGTGCGTGAATACGAGGGGCGCGACCTCGTGTATCTCACCCATCTGCTCAGCTGGCGCTGCGGTCTGCACGAGATCCGCTATGGCGTCAATGACGGACCGATGCAGGTCTGGCCGATGCCGCCCTGTCACGATGGCACCGCCCAGCCCAACGCGCTCCGGCCCGAGGACGGGCTGCCTTATGTCGAATTCCCGCCCGGTACGGTGCAAAGCCTGTCGGTGGAGCTTCTCTTCGACGATCTCGACACTGCCAACGCCCGGTTCGAACGGGTTCAGGTGCTGATGCCCTGACGAAAATCGGATGCGTTTCCGCTTAACCTTCATTGAAGAGCGCCTATAGTGGGCGCAAAGCGGTTATGGACAGGGAGTTTTCAATGGCCGATTTGGATGCACAGGTGCGCGAAAGCCAGGCCCAGGTGGAAGAGGCTCAGGCGCGGATTGCCGAACTGACCGGCCGGATCGAAACGGCGCGCTCCAAGATCAAGGGTGGCGAGGATGCGACGCTCGACATCGAGAACGCCACACTGGACGATGTGCAGGCGCATACCGACGTGATGAACGCCAATATCGCCGAGCTGATCATGGGGCTCGACGACATCACCGCCGCCTTTTCCCGCGACTTCGACGAGATGCGAAACAAGACCGGCTGGGAAAGCTTCGTCGGTGTCTTTTCCAAGGCCAAATCCGACAGCATGCGGCAGGACCGTATCCGCACCGCCAACATCGACGACAAGCTGCAGGACCTGATTTCCAAATCCGATGTCATCGTGCAGCTTCTGGAGGGCCAGCTCGCCATGCTGGAAGAGCAGAAGGTGAAGGTGGAAACCAACCTGTCCGAAACACTCGACGAGCGGGAAATGACCGTGGGCGAACTGGAAACGCTGCGCGCCGACATTCAGAAGCTCGACCCGGAAATCATCCGCCTGGAGAACAGCATCGCCAACGAGACGGATGCCGCGGCTCGAACGAAGCTCGAGACGGAACTTGCTGAACTCAATGCGAAATACAACGAAATGGCACAGCAGGAACAGGTGAAGCTGGCCAAGTCGCAGACGCTGGAGCGCTATATCGAGAAGGGCAAGACCTGGGTTGACAGCCTGCAAAACCAGGCTGCCACCCAGATGGTGCTGATCAACAAGCTGCAGACCGACACCAAGCAGCGCGTGGTGCTTTACGACGCGCTCTCCAAGTCGCTCAAGACCGCGCAGCAGCAGGACGTGGCGCACCGGATCAACGAGATCGGCGTGAAGACCGACCAGGAGGCGCAAAGCGCCATGGCCGGCATCGGCGCGGCCACCAACAAGCAGATGGCCGACATGATGGAGAAGCACGAGGAGCACATGGTTTTCGCCCGCGAGGTGCTGGAGGCCAAGGCCAAGGCCGACGAACGCTTCGCCCGGCGCTTCGCCAAGATCATCGAGAAGCACGACAAGAACCTCTATGGGGCCTAGGTGAAGCGCAAGGCGGGCATCGGGCGCGCGGCGCGGGTGGTGTCGCGGTACGTCGTGGCCGGCGGGTTCTTGGCCGTCGCCGTTCTGGCCGCCCGCCACGAAGTGTACTGGCTGTGTATCGCGGGCGCGGTCGCCGCTTGCGTCATGATCGTCTTTATCGTGGTCACGACCAAGTCCGACCCCGTCACACTCGATGCCTACAAGGACCAGCAGATACTGGTAGATCGGAACAAAATTGACTGATCGGCTGCAAAAGGAAACGGGCCGGCCGCCGGCCAGCGACCATGTCGGCCTGACCGACCTTTTCGCCTCTCGCCGCTATTTCGCCAAGTTCGAGCGGATCACCCAGCATCTGACCCGGGTGGCGGCGGTGATGCAGGCCGAGGGACGGTTCACCCATGAAGAGATCGAGGTGCTGACCGCCTATATGCAGGGCATCGCCTATACCTTTCGGGCGCTTTCCATGAAATACCTGCTGGTGGGGCGCGACACGGGGCGGTTCTTCGGCTCGCTGGCGATGGATGTGCGCGAAAGCGGCTTTCCCGTCTTCAACGAACTTCTGGTCATGGCCAATGACGCCCAGCAGGCGGCCCGCCATCTGCAGACCCTGCCGGATGCCGACAGGCTCAAACGTCAGATGGTCGATCAGATCATCGGCGAGCGGCAGATCCCCACAAGGCTGCAATTCGCCCTGTCCCAAAGGCTTTACTATGAAGAGTTGATGCGCGGGCATCTGTTCTGGGCCCAGAACGACCCCCAGCTTGTCTGGCTTGAAGGGCTGGGCGAGCGGCGGCGCTATCTGCTCCACTGGGCGGTCTATGACAGTCAGGTCAACCTGCCCACGGTCTATCTGATGGATATCGAGGAGACCGGCCGCACGCCCTTGCCACGCGACGAACGCCGCTGGCCCGAGGTGCAGGCGCATCTGATGGGCCAGTCGCTGGGGGGGCTGAAGCTTCTCACCATCGCCCGCGGTTTCGACGAGGCTTTCGACGACATCCATCCCAAGCGCCTGCGGCGTCTGCATCTGGGGCCGATGTACAGCCACGCCTATACGCGACAGACCGGACCCATCCGCGAGGTGCTGGAAGCCGCGCGCGCGCCGGAGGGTCAGGACTGGGCGCTGAGCTGGACCGACGAGGTGCTGGAAAGCGAGCGCGTGCGCGAGGAACGCTCGGGCTGGTTCGGCACGGTCGAGCGCGAGGTCTTCGCGCTCGATCCGTTCTCGGGCCGGGGGGCGGAAACCGGGGCCACACGGGTCGAGCGCAGCATCATCCTGCCCGAGCGCCCCTATCAGGTACTGGCCGAGCTGGCGCCGCCCGGCTTTGCCGGCGTCACCAAGTTCGTGGTCAGCCCGGGGGGGCGGGTGCTGCGCTACTGAGGCGCGCGACGAAGATGGAACAACGGGGTACAGCGTTTTGAAAAGACTATGTTTTGCCGCTCTGATCGCCGCCCTGGCCGGGCTTGCGGCCTGTGCCAAGGTCAAGGAACCCGCCGCCCCGTCGGCGCGGGTGGTGGCCGAGCGGATCACCGTGCGCAAGGAAAGCCCCCAGCGGTTGCAGCGCTGGCTTCTGTCGCGCGGATTCCAGCAGATCCAGCGCACCGGCTATGGCGGCGTCTGGCCGCGCACGGGCCCCTGTTTCCAGACGGTGAAGGGGATCCTCTACCGCGACCGCACGGTGACCCGGGTCTGTTTCGCGGCCGACAGATACCCGGTGGTGCTGGAGCGCGACCGGGTCGGCTATTACTGGACAGAGGTCTATCCGCAGGATCTGTCGCATAACCTCTACGGGCCCAGCGGGCTGGGCGCGATTTCGGATGAAACGGTGAGGATTCTGGAGCAATGAGCCTGACATCGGACGGGATGGAGCTGCGCGAGGCCGATATCGCGAAACATTATCCGGCGGCGGTGGCGATGCTGGAAGGGTTCGACCACGCCCCGAGGGTGGGCCGCCCGCGCGAGCCCGAGGCCCGCGAACGTTCCAGCGGGATCGGCACGCGGCGGCGCTTCCGCTCCACCACGCCGGGGCTGGTGACCCGCTCCACCGCCCGGCCCGAAGGGGTGCATCTGCTCGAAACCATTGCCGGATCCGACGGCGACGACCCGCTCACCAGCCCGATGCAGGCCACGGTGGCGCAGACCCTGCGCCGGGCGCTCGCCATCGCGCTGGCCATGGGTGAGGGGTTTGCCGAGGCGACGGGGCTCGCCGATCTGCGCCGCGCCAACCTCTCCGGGGCTTTGGGGGCCGACCGCAAGACCGAGTTCACCGAGCTTCTGGCGGCGGAATCCCTGGCCGTTTGCCATGTCTTCGCCAATGCCACTGCCTTCCTGCTGGGCCCGCACGGCACGGAAGTGACGGTGGAGGTGGGCGAGGTCGAGGAGGTGCTGACCGACAACGCCCAACTGGCCCTGCACGGCGCGCTGTGGGAGCTGGAGCAGGACATTTCGGCGCTGGCGGGCGACGATGCGCGGCTGGTGGCGGTGGTCACAGCCTTCGCCGAGCAGCTGATGGAGAAGGTGGCGCTCAGAGCGCAGAATGCCGCGCGGCTGGAGGCTTTCGTCGGCGCCACATGGCGGGTGGAGGCCGACGATTTCACCATCCGCGGCTTCGAGGCCGCGGCCAAGGGGACATCCACGACGCTGGCGATGGAGTTCAAACAGCCGCATGAGGTGGTGGGAAACCACATCGCCAAGTACCAGGCGCTGAAGCTCGCCAAGATGATCATGGCCTATGATTTCGACCGCCGGCTCAACCCCTTCGTGGAACTGGGCGGGTTCATCTTCACCTTCATGGGCGACGGCAAGCCCGGTACCGGCAAGACCACGCTGATCCGGATGATGGCGGGGCTGATCCATGGCTATTGCCAGGTGGCGGGCTATCCCTTCCGCTACGCGAACCTCTCGACGGAAAGCATTGATTCCTATCAGGGAAAATCGGCTCAGAACGCCAAGAGCTTCATCAATACCATCATCGACCCGGCGGTGATCGGCTTCGGCACGATCGACGATATCGACCAGCTCGCCGGCAAGCGCGGCGACCGGCAATCCTCGGCGGGACAGCTGGAGATTACCGCCGTGCTGATGGAAAGCTTCTCGGGCGCGAACACGGTGGTGCGGGGCAACTGCACCTTCGGCATGTTCTCCAACTATCCCGAGAACGTGGACGACGCCCTGCGTCAGCGGGCGGGCGCGCGGTTTCTGGTCGACGGGCCGCAGACGCGGGAGGATTACATCGACATCCTGCACCTGCTGATGGGGAAGAACCATTCCATCCCGCTGGGCGCGCATGAGCTTTATGCCGCGCAGGAGATCAAGAAGGCGGTGGCGGCCTCGTTTGAGAGCCACAGCCGGCCGCATGAGGAGGGCTTGCTAAGGGTCTATGAACGCGTGGAAAAGGACATCGGCCGGCTCGACACCATCGCCAAGCTGGGCACCTATCTGAAGGGCATCCAGGAGGCCGACGAGCGGTTCACGGGACGGGCCATCAAGAACATCACCGACGCGGTGAAGGTGCGGGCGATGGATTTCGAACTGCCCGACGAGTGGATGGAGGAGCCGGAACTGTTCCTCTTCAAGCCCTATGACGAGAAGCTGGGCATGATCGAGGAGCTACGCAAGCCCATCACGGTGGAGATGGTGATTCAGGAGATCAACCGCTACGCCGACAGCGAATTCCGCTATGCCGACAAGTCCGACGAGGCGGCGATCGCCGACGCGGTGCGCGACATGCGGCGGATGGAGGCGGCGAAGAAGCGGTATCTGGAGGGGCGGGATGGGTGAAACACTGGCGCCTTTGGTCGCCGATAGGCCATGGTGGGTTGAAAACCCACCCTACGAAGGGTCATTCCCATGAAACGCCTCATCAAATCCGGCCTGATGTTCGGCAACCTCGTCCAAGTGTCGAGCCCCGCGCTGGTGGAGCGGTATAATCGGGCCTTGAAGCATCTGACCGGCAAGCAGACCCGCCTCACCGATTTCTACATCGACATTTCCGGCTATTCGCCGGAGGTGGGCGACGAGCTGGACGATCCGCTCTATCTCAACCACGCGGGCGTGAACCGGCAGTTCATTCTGCTGACCACCGCGCAGAAGACCGCGCCCCTGCTGGAGGCGAAGTTCTCGACCTCGCGGGGCATCCTGCGGCAGTTCATCGCCGAGAACGAGCCGGCGCTGTTCGCGCTTACCGCGCGCGACGCGGTTGCCGGGGAACTGGTGAACTCCGTCTTCGACCTCACTGATCCGAAACGGCTTTTCGACATCCGAAAGATCACGATCGAGGCCGACACCACCAATGGCGCGATCCGGCAGGCGCAGTTGCTCGACGAGAAGGTGGAGCGATTCCTGAACGAAGACGACGCCTGGTTCGACGATGTGCTCATCGCCGAGATGATCGCGCTCGCGGACGAGACCGGGGATATCGTGCGCAACCCCGTCACGCTGAAACACATGGAATTCGAGCAGGGCAATTTCTGGACGGCGCATTTCGGCGGGCTCTACATCTTCCGCGATCTCGAATTACCCGGGCTCGTGACCGCCGGCGACAAGGCCGCCTTGGGCGAATTGCCCATCGACTATGTCTTCGGCCTCGACGAGCGCAACCGCATCGCCAATTTCCTCGACCTCAACGGCCTCGTGGAACCCATTGTAAAGGCGCGGGGAATCGATGCCGTGGCGATCCTGCGGCAGAAGATGGATTTCCTGCTGGTCGATGCGCTGGCCGATGCGGGGGTCGAGCTTGCAGGCCGCTCCCGCGGCGACATGCGCCGGCTTGCGCGGGCCCATGCCGCGCAGCTGCCCGAGGAATTCCACGCCCTGTCCGCCCTTCTGAACTGGGCCGAAAGCGGCGGGCCCTGGCCCACCATCGGCTCGGACGATCCGGCCTATTTCTACACGCTCCGCGCCGCCGATCACAAGGATGCGGATCTGGTCAACATGCTGCTGTCCGAGCTTGCACCCAAGGATTTCCGCCAGCTTTTCATCTGCCACAAGGACCTGTTCTATCGCCGCTATGCCGGCTGGTCGGAGACGAAAAAGGCCTACGCGGTCGACTATCTGGTCCGGGAATATCAGGTGGACAAGGTGGGCGCGCGCGAGGCACTCTTCGGCCATGACGCCCCGATGGAAGAGGCGAAACCGGCCCGGGATCTCGACGAGCTGATCGAGCTTG
>JAUIBJ010000124.1 GCA_030428025.1 Alphaproteobacteria bacterium | reverse complement strand
AGAGGGGCCCCAGAACCGCGGCCCAGAGGTTGAACGTCTTCGGCACGAAGCCCGTGGCGTCGTGGATCTTGTGGAAGGCGCTGACGTAATAGTCGCCGTTGGGGCCGGCGAATTCCTTGATCGAGGCGTCCAGCGCCTCGCGGTCCACCTCGATATCCGAGGCGGCCGTCACCTTCATGTCGGTTGCGTCAGTCATCTTTGCCCCCCTGGATGCCGCGCAGCAGTCGCGCCTTGTTGACGACGCCCACGTCCTTGCCGTTTTCGGTGATGACGACGGGCGAATAGGTCTCGACCGAGAGGTCGATCAACTGGTCGAGATCGGCGTTCTCGTCGGCGCGCGGGGCGTCGTCGAGCGAACCGTCGAAGGACTTCTTGAAGTTCTCGATCGGCTCCATGATCGAATGCGCCTTGACCAGCTTCAGCTTGGAGATGCCCTGCACGAATTCGCGCACGTAATCGTCGGCGGGGTTCATCACGATGTCCTCGGGCGTGCCGATCTGCACGATGACGCCGTCCTTCATGATGGCGATGCGGTGGCCGATGCGAATGGCCTCGTCGAGATCGTGCGTGATGAACAGCGTGGTCTTCTTCAACTGCGCCACCAGCGCCTTGAACTGGTCCTGCAATTGCAGGCGAATGAGCGGGTCGAGCGCCGAGAAGGGCTCGTCCATCAGCAGGATCTCGGGGTCGGAGGCGAGCGCCCGGGCGATCCCAACCCGCTGCTGCATGCCGCCCGACAGCTCCGAGGGCAGGCGGTCCTCATAGCCGGTCAGGTCGACCAGCCCCAGGGCGTGGTCGGACACGGCCCAGCGTTTCGATTTGGACACTTTCCGGATTTCAAGGGGATAGGCAACGTTGTCGCGCACGGAGCGGTGCGGCATCAGGGCCATGTGCTGGAACACCATGCCGATCTGCTGGGCGCGGATGCGGCGCAATTCGGCATCCGAGATGGTCGAGACGTCCTGGCCCAGGATCTCGATCTTGCCCGCCGTCGGCTCGATCAGCCGGTTGACATGGCGCACCAGGGTGGATTTGCCCGAGCCCGACAGGCCCATGATGCAGAAGATCTCTCCGCGCGGCACGTCGAACGTGGCGCCCTGAACGCCCACGACGCAGCCGAAGCGCGACAGCACTTCAGGCTTGCCGATGCCCTCGGCCTTGACGGCGGCCATGGCCTCTCCGGCGCGTTCGCCAAAGATCTTCCAGACGTCCGTCAGCTTGACGACTGTTTCGGTCATTGGTGTCCCTTTGCGGCGCCGCCCGGTCATCATGAATTGATTGCGGCGCGTTCCCTGTTGATATTGCGCGATTTATTGGTTTCGCGCCTTTGTCTTGCAAAAGGCCGCCGGCGCATGTCCGGCGGCCTTTCCTGTCAGGCAGTCATGCGCGGGCCGATCACTCGGTCATCCAGGTCAGCACCGCGTCCTCATGATCGGCGACCCATTGCTCGGCATAGGCCTGGGGTTCCTTGCCGTCGATGACCAGAGCATAGGTCATCTCCGATACCTGGTCGGTGGTCAGTTCCATGTTGCCGAGCAGCCGGGCGACTTCCGGATAGGCATCTTCCAGCTCCTTGGCGAAGTGGACATGCAGATAGGCCTTGTCCCAGGCCATGCCGGCTTCGGATTTCGCAAGCCAGTCGGGATCGTCGGTCGGCTGAAGCACGTGCCATTTCTCGCCATCATAGGCCGGCTCTTCCAACACCTGCATGTCGTGCAGGGCAAAGACGTAATGCGGCGTGTAGCAGAAGCCCGCCCAGGGCTCGCCCGCCTTGATGGCGTTGTCGAGATTAGCATAGGCGACCGTCTCGTCGATTTCCGTCAGCTCGAAAGTCTGATCGTAACCGTATGATTTCGCGCGAACTTTTTCAACGTTTGTCGAGGCCCAGCCGGGGGCGCCGATCCACAGCTCGCCCTGGCCGTCGCCATCGCTGTCGAAGATGGAGGCGACATCGGGGTCGGTCAGCTGGTCGATCGAGGTGATGCCGTGCTCGTCCGCGGTGCCCTGGTCGACGCACATGCCCTGGAAGGATTCCACCCCATGCGGGTTCATGACCACCGTGCCCTTGTCCTTGACATAGGTGTCGTGCAGGTTCTGCTGGTTGGGCAGCCAGACTTCGGGGTGCACATGCATCGCGCCGGAATCCATCGCCTCGAAGACGATCGGGTTGGTGCCGTTCTGCAACTCGACGTCGAGCCCGAGATTCTGTTCGATCGCCACCTTCATGATATGGGCGGTGGCATTGACCGAAGGCCAGTTCGGCACGCCGATCACGATATCGGCCGCCATGGCCGGCCCCGCCAGCGCCATCGCGGTGCCGCCCATCAGGAATGACAGTTTCTTCATTTTCGGTATTTCCTCCTAGTTGGATTTTTCTTGCTGTCGTTGCCGGCCCCCGGCCGGCAGCTGCGCATGGTTCAGGCGTCTGGTTCGTGGTGTTTCACGCTTGCGCGCGCCCCGTCTCGTCTTCTGTCCCCGTTGGAGCGGCGGCACCGATTTGCCCCCGTCCAAGCTCAATGCAGCACGTCTCATGCGCTGGTGGCAAGTGTTCCAGAGCGAAAAACTTTCGAAAAGCGAATTTTTATGCACTTTTCATTCGGCATTTTCGAATTGCCAAAAACGCTTTTCAGTTAATCGGAAGAAAAGCCGCTCAGATTTGCCATCAGCGGCCGGAACCATGTCCAGCTCTGGGCGGCGGCGTCGGTCACGATCAGGTTCTTCTTGCGGGTATAGACCGGCGCCGCGTCCAGTTCGTAAAGCCGCCCGTCGGCGACATAGGGCTCGGCCAGGGCGCGGGGCAGATAGGCCGACCCGCCTCGGTCGAGCATGGTTTGCAGCGCCCACCACGAACTGTCGAAGTTGAGCCGGGCGATGCCGGCGCCGTAATATGTTTCGGCATGTTGGCGGCGGTATTCCGGCCCGTGATCGACGAAGATATAGAGCGGGTCGCCGTCGATCGGCGTGTGGGGGCGGTCGGAATAGAGCACCAGCTCCTCTGGCGGCAGGGGAAAGACCGTCTGGCTGCCGCGGGCGACTGAATCGAAGGTCAGGATCACATCGACCATGCCGGTGGCCAGCCATTCCTCCAGATCCCGCGCGCTGCCCTGCAGAACCGACACGGCCATCTCCGGATGTCCCGAGGTGACGCCGTTGAAGAAGGCCCGCCCCGGCCCGTGCCAGAGCTCGCGGTCGCAGCCGAAGGTGCAGACCGACGCGAGCCCCGCGGGCAGGCTGGTCTCGTAAAGCGCCTGCCGCCAGAGCCCGGTCATGATGCGGGCATAGCGCAGGAGCTTGGTGCCCGCCGGCGTCAGCGTGGTACCGGATTTCTGCCGGTTCAGCAGCTGCTGGCCGATCTCGTCCTCCAGCGTCTTCAGGCGGGCGGTGACGGTGGATTGCGTCACATGCATCTGCTGCGAGGCACGCACCAGGCTGCCGGTATCGACGATGGCCAGAAAGGTCTGAAGCGCGGTGATGTTCATGGAGCGCCTTCTTCATAATTCGAACATTTCGAATTTATGGCGCAAAACAATTCATTTTCAAGAATTCTCTTTTTGTGGCAGGTCTGACGGCGCGATATCAGGACGGATGCAACAGGAGGAGCGAGATGTTTCGGCAGATCGAGGGGCTGGCGCCCCGGGAAGACTTCATCGCGGCGATGCGCGGGGTGGCCTCGTCCGTGACCGTGGTGACAACGGACGGCCGCGCCGGGCGGGCCGGTGCGACGGTCAGTGCGTTTTCCTCGGTCTCTGCCGATCCGCCCACGGTTCTGGTCTGCTTGCACGCCGACAGCCGGATCGCGCATTTCGTCAAGGAAAACAGCCGCTTCTGCGTCAATGTTCTGGCAGAGGACTGCGCCGAGATCGCCGACCGGTTCGCCGGGCGCCATGACGGCTGGGTGAGCGACCGGTTCTCGGGCATCGAGACCTTCGCGCCGCGCGGCTGGGCGCCGCTGATCGACGGGGCGACGGCCTTTCAATGCGACCTTCAGCAGGCCATGCGTTCGGGCAGCCATCTGATCGCGGTGGGCCATGTCAAGCACGTGATGGACGCGCGCGCCGCCCCGCTCGCCTATCGCGCGGGCGCCTATCACCGGGTGATCCCGCAGGCGCAGGTTCAGGCGGCAGGCTGAGGGAGCGGGCATGGTACAGGATTACAGGATGCTGATCGGCGGGGACTGGGTGCCAGCCTCCGACGGGGGCACGTTCGAAAGCTTCAACCCCGCCACCGGAGAGGTCTGGGCCACCGCGCCCGAGGCCACGGCGGAGGATGTGGACCGCGCGGTGCGGGCGGCGCATGCGGCCTGTTACGAGGGGCCCTGGGCGCGGATGACGGCCACAGAGCGCGGCCATTGCCTGCGCCGGCTGGCCGATCTGCTGGCGGACAAATCGGAAAGCTTTGGCGAGATCGAGACGCGCGACACCGGCAAGATGCTGAAGGAAACCCGCTGGCAGGCCAAATACATCGCCGAGTTCCTGCATTTCTTCGCCGGCGCCGCCGACAAGATCCACGGTGACACGCTGCCCATCGACAAGCCCGACATGTTCGTCTTTACCGAACGCGAACCGCTGGGTGTGATCGCCGCCGTGGTGCCGTGGAACAGCCAGATGTTCCTGACCGCGGTCAAGATCGGCCCGGCGCTGGCCGCCGGAAACACCGTGGTGCTGAAGACCAGCGAATTCGCTCCGGCCGTGATCCTGGAATTCGGCAGACTCTTTGCCCAGGCGGGCATCCCCGACGGGGTAATCAACATCGTCACCGGCCATGGCGACCCCTGCGGCAAGGTACTCACCACGCATCCGCTGGTGGCCCGGATCTCTTTCACCGGCGGGCCGGTGGCGGCCCGGCATATCGTGCGCAACTCGGCCGAGAATTTCGCCGAGGTGAGCCTCGAACTGGGCGGCAAGTCGCCCTTCATCGTCTTCGAGGATGCCGATCTGGAAAGTGCCGTGAACGGCTCGGTCTCGGGCATCTTCGCGGCCTCGGGCCAGTCCTGCGTGGCGGGCTCCCGCCTGATCGTGCACGAGGATGTGGCCGATGCCTTCCTCGAAAAGATGGTAGGCGTGGCCAACGAGGCCCGGATCGGCGATCCGATGCTGGACGAAACGGAAATGGGCCCGCTCTGCACCTATGGCCAGCTCGAGAATATCGAGCGGCAATTGGCCCGTGCGGTGGAGCAGGGCGGCCGCATCCTTTGCGGTGGCAAGCGCGCCGAGGGGCAGGCGAGCGACATGTTCTTCGAGCCCACCATCGTCGACTGCCCGCGCCCCGACCTGGAGATCGTCGATACCGAGCTGTTCGGCCCGGTCCTGAGCGTACTGCGCTTCCGCACCGAGGAAGAGGCGCTGCGGCTGGCCAACGACACGGTGCACGGGCTCGCCGCCGGCATTTTCACCCGCGACGGCGCCCGTGCCCTGCGTATGAGCCGCGCCGTCCGGGCCGGTATCGTCTGGGTCAACACCTATCGCGCCGTCTCGCCCATCGCCGAGTTTGGCGGCATGAAAAACTCCGGCTATGGCCGCGAAAGCGGGTTCCAGGCCATCCATGACTACACCAGACCCAAGACGGTCTGGATGAACACGTCGTCCGAACCGCTGGGAAGCCAGTTCGTGGCGCGGTAAACCAGGAGGAAAGAGATCATGAAATTCCATCTTGCGATCAACATGGAGCGGATCGACGACAGCCTTGACATGAAGGATGTCGCGCAACACACTCTGGACATGGTTAAAATGGCCGATCGGGGCGGGTTCGACATCGTCTGGGCGGCCGAGCATCACGCGATGGAAATGACCATCGCGCCCAACCCGTTCCAGATCCTGACATGGTGGGGAGAGCATACCTCGCGCATCCGGCTGGGAACGGCCGTGGCCGTGGCGCCCTACTGGTCGCCGATCCGGCTCGCGGGAGAGGCGGCGATGACCGACCTTCTGACCGATGGCAGGCTGGAATTCGGCATCGGCTCGGGGGCCTACCAGCGGGAGTTCGACCGCATGCATCCCGGGCTGAAACAATCCGACGCCTGGCGCTACATGCAGGAGATGCTGCCGGCGGTGCAGGCGCTCTGGGCGGGCGATTATGCCCATGACGGCGAATACTGGCAGTTTCCCACCTCCACCTCGGTTCCGAAGCCGGTGCAGAAGGAAGTGCCGATCTGGGTGGCCGCGCGGGCGCCGATCACCTTCGATTACGCGGTCAAGCATGGCTGCAATATCATGTCCTGGCCGCTGACCCGCCCGATGGGCGAGGTGGAGATCTACATGAACCGCCTGGCCGAGGCGATGGAGGCCAACCCCGGCAAGCGCCGCCCCGAGATCGCGATGATGCGTCACACGGCCCTTTACGACAGGCCCGAGCAGGTCTCGGTGCCTGTGGCCGCCGCGCGCCGGCAACTTTCGCAGTTTGAGAATTATTTCAAGAACCTGGGCGATGTGGAGAACGGATTTGCCAAGCTCATCCCGCTGGAGGACCTGGAAAACCGGGCCGAATACGACCCCGAGATGCTGGCTGAGAACCTGATGTTCGGCACGCCCGATCAGGTGATCGAGAAGCTGAGGCAATACGAGGCCCTGGGCGTCGACAGCTTCATCTACTATGCCAGCCTCGGGCTCGGCCATGCCGAGCAGAAGCGGTCGATGGAGCTGTTCTGCGAGCATGTGATCCCCGCCTTCGCCGAAAAGAGGGAGCCCGCGCATGCCGGCTGAGATCCGCCGCACGCTGTTGCAGGTGCAGACCACCTACAAGGAAGGCTGGAAGGAGGTGGCCGAGCCGACACGGCTGGTCGCCGCGCTGGCCATCCTCCGCAACCCGTGGTTCGGCCGCGGCCATGTGGAGGACATGAGCCCGGAGGTGCGCGACATCTGTCCCGAGATCGGCAAGCGGCTGACGGGCATGCTGCTGGAGGTCACGGGCGACCGGCTTGAGGGCTGCGGCAAGGCCAGCGTGGTCGGCATGGGCGGCGAGCTGGAACATGCCCAGGCGCTGACCCATTCGCTGTGGTTCGGCAATCAGTTCCGGGAGGCGATCAATGCCAAGTCCTATCTGGTCTTCACCAACACGCGCGGGGCGGCGGGGTGTTCGCTGATGATCCCGCTGATGGACAAGGATGATGGCGGGCGGCGCTCGCACTACCAGACGATCCATACTCAGGTGCCCGATGCGCCGGCCGAGGACGAGATCATCGTGGCGCTCGGTGCCTCGGTGGGCGGGCATCCGAATCACCGGATCGGCGACCGCTATACGGATCTGAAGGAAATGGGCCGGGATGTGGACAACCCGGCGGGGGTGTAGATGGCCCGCTCGGCACAGGGGACGGCCTATGACCTCACCGGCCCCGTGGGCGCGCCGGCGGTGGTGCTGATCCACGGGCTGGGGCTTACGCGGGCCAGCACCTGGGGGCCGATCGCGCCGGTGCTGGCGCGGCGTTTCCGGGTGCTGAGCTATGATCTGCCGGGCCACGGCGAAAGCGCTCTGCCGGAGGATGGCGTGAGCTTGAGCACGCTTGGCGCCCAGCTTCTTGCACTCATGGACGAACTGGGCATCGACCGGGCGGCCTTGGTGGGCTTTTCGCTCGGCGGCATGATCAACCGCCGCGTGGCGATGGACGCCCCCGAGCGGGTGAGTGCGCTGGCCATCCTCAACTCGCCGCACGAGCGCGGCGAGGCGCAGCAGAAGCTGGTGGAGGAGCGCGCGCGCGCCACCGGCGCGGGCGGGCCGGCCGCCACCATCGAGGCCACGCTGGAGCGGTGGTTCACCGAAGATTTTCGCCGCGATCACAAGGAGGTGGTGGACGAAATTCGCGCGATCGTTCTGGCCAACGATCACGGCAACTATGCCGCTCACCGGCAGGTTCTGGCCGAGGGGGTGAGGGAGCTTATCCGCCCCGACCCGCCCATCGCACAGCCGGCACTGGTGATGACCTGCGAGCATGACAGCGGCTCGACCCCGGCAATGAGCTGGGCCATCGCCAAGGAAATGAGCGAGGCGGATGTGGTGATCGTGCCGCAGCTTCAGCATCTGGGGCTGATCGAGCGGCCGGAGCTTTTCGCCGAACCGGTCGAGGCCTTTCTTGCCCGGGTGCTCTGACGCTTGGGCTTTCGGGGGCATCACGATACTTCGACGCATGGACAGCAGGAACAGGACCAAGGGAAACGCGATATGGAGACTATGACAGGCGGGCAGGCGGCGGTGAAGGCGCTGGAGGCAGAGGGCGTGACCACACTCTTCGGTCTTATCGGCTCGGCCACAATGGAGAT
>JAUIBJ010000123.1 GCA_030428025.1 Alphaproteobacteria bacterium | reverse complement strand
CCCGGCTCGTGAAGGCGTCATGCAGCTTGAAATCGGCACTCCCCGGCGCCGCGAGCCCCGAAAGGTCGCCCTTCACGTCCGACAGGAAGACCGGCACGCCGGCGGCCGAGAACCCCTCGGCGAGAATCTGGAGCGTGACCGTCTTGCCGGTGCCCGTGGCCCCGGCAATCAGCCCGTGACGGTTGGCGTATTTGAGCGTGAGGCCCTGCTTGGTGCCATAACCCTCGCCCCCGCCGCCCACAAAGACCTTTTGTTCCAATTTCTTGCGTCCCTGCCGCAGTTTTTTCACGCTGTGACCATACAAAGTTAACGATTGTCTGCCACCCTCATTCTGCCCCGGGCCGCATGTCCTCTTGGTGCCGGGGTGACTTCCTCCCTGTCAGACTGGCCGCACCCATCCGGTGCGGCCCTTTTTTCAGGACCGGCTTTCCCCCGGGTCCGGCGCGAATTCCCCTTATAAATCAAACGCTTAAAAATTTTTGAACTAGGGCTGTTGACGGGTCGCAGGAACTGTCATAGCGTTCGCGCAATAACTAAGTCGGCCAGTCCGGCAGGGAGAACGGAGGGGAAGAGACCGAAAGGTCTCTTTTCCTTTTTTGCGGGCCGGGAAAAACCGCTTTCCGCAAAAGCCTTGCAACCTGCCGGACTGTGCGATTTTATCCTTTTGAGCGCATCGGATACGTCCGTGCGCAGCCGGACGATCGACCACCAAATGGGGATTTCATGTTCAAACCGCTTACCACCCTGCCATTGATCGCGCTTCTGGCCCTCGGCACCGCAGCCCAGGCCCAGGACGATGCCGAGGCCGGCGCAGAGGCCGACGCCGCTCAGGAGCAGGCCGATACCACCCCCGGCCTCGACATGGGCCAGGAGGTGCAGGAAGACCCCTCCTACATCAAGGAAACCTATGGCGACTGGCAGCTTCAGTGCTTCCGCAGCGAGGCCGAGGAAGACCCCTGTCAGATGTACCAGCTCTTGCGCGAGGAGGCCGGCAACCCGGTGGCCGAGTTCAGCCTGTTCAAGCTGCCCGGCGACAGCGAAGCGGTGGCCGGCGCCACCATCGTGGTGCCGCTCGGCACGCTCTTGCCGCAGGGCCTGAAGATCGCGGTCGATGACGGGCGGGCCAAGGCCTATACCTATTCCTTCTGCTCGATGGTGGGCTGTTTCGCCCGGATCGGCCTGACCCAGGGCGATATCGACGCCTTCAAGGCCGGCGCCGAGGCGGTGCTGACCATCATACCGGCCCAGGCCCCGAACGAGCGGGTGATCATCAAGGCCTCGCTCGACGGCTTCACAAAGGCCTACGAGAACGTCTCTGTCGCGCCGAACTGAAACGCCGGGTTCGCCAGCCTGCGCCGGAAACGCCGTCCCTGACCGGGCGGCGTTTTTTGTTGTGCGGCCTAGGGGCGGGAGCGGGACTATTCATCCGGAAGCCAAACCGGTCTCCGGGCGCGCGCGACGGCGCCGCAACTTGACACGATCCCGGGATTGCTTGTCTTGCAGCCTGAATTACCGAAGAATGGGACAATATTCCGTCGGTTCGGAGTGCAAGAGCATGCGCACCTACTTCTCGGCACTGTTGCTGTTTTCGTTCGTCGGCCTTCCAGCCACGGCACAAGAAACCGTCTACCTGATCCGACATGCGGAAAAGGAACTTTCCGGCTCAGACCCGGCACTGACACCTGCGGGACGGCAACGCGCGGCAGATTGGGCCGACATGCTTCGGAATGTTGGCCTGGACAAAATCTTCACATCAGATGCCCTGCGGACCCGGGAAACGGGCGGCATCATCGCAACGGCCCTCGACCTGCCGAGAAGCGCCCTGCCGAGAAGGGACATCGTCGGCTTAATTGACACTCTGGAATTCGATCACGCCGAAGACACGATCCTCGTCGTCGGCCATGCGGAAACCATTCCGGGTATTCTGGAAAGCCTTGGTGCGTCGGAAAGCCTCTCTATCGAGAAAGACGAATTCGACAACCTTTTCATACTCGTCCGGCCCGCTTCTGCGGAGTCCGCGTTGATTCACCTGCGGATGCCGTAACCAGCCAAAGGCGACCGTGTTCGGCCAAAGCCGGAGCGGAAAGGCCCCGCCCGCCTCAGGAAAACCGCTTCAGCGCCAGCACCGCGTTGAGCCCGCCGAAGGCGAAGGCGTTGGACAGCGCGACCTCGACCTTCGCCTCCCGCGCCACGTTGGGTACCACGTCGAGGGCGCATTCGGGGTCGGGTTCCTCATAGCCGATGGTGGGCGCCACGACCCCGTCGCGCAGGGCCATGATGCAGGCCAGAAGCTCCACCGCGCCGGTGCCGCCGATCAGATGCGCATGCATCGACTTGGTAGACGAGATCATCAACCGGTCGGCATGGGCGCCGAACACGTCCGCCACCGCGGCGCATTCGGTCTTGTCATTGGCCGCCGTGCCGGTGCCGTGGGCGTTGATATAGCCCACCGCCTCGGGGTTGATCCGTGCATCCTGCAGCGCGCCGCGCATCGCCCGCGCGGCGCCGTGTTTCGACGGCATCACGATGTCGGCCGCGTCCGAGGACATGGCGAATCCCGCCACCTCGGCCAGGATATCGGCGCCGCGCTTTCTGGCATGTTCCAGCTCCTCGAAGACGAAGACGCCCGCCCCCTCGCCCTGCACCATGCCGTTGCGGTTGGCCGAAAACGGGCGGCAGGCATCCTTCGACATCACCCGCAGACCTTCCCACGCCTTCACCCCGCCGAAGCACAGCATCGATTCCGACCCGCCGGTGATCATCACCGGGGTCGCGCCGCCATGGACCATCTGAAAGGCCTGGGCCATGGCGTGGTTGGAACTGGCGCAGGCGGTGGAGACGGTAAAGCTCGGCCCCTTGAGGTTGAACTCCATCGACACGTGGCTGGCGGCGGCATTGTTCATCAGCTTCGGCACGACGAAAGGGTGCACGCGGTTCTTGCCCTCCTCGTAGACCGAGCGGTAATTCTCGTCGAGGGTGGTCATCCCGCCACCGGAATTGCCCAGGATCACGCCGGCCTGTGCCGCCAGCTCGCCGGAAAATTCGAGCCCCGCCTGGGCGATGGCCTCGCGTGCGGCGACCAGGGTGAACTGGGTGAAACGGTCGTAAAGCGCCAGCTGCTGACGGTTGAACCGCTCTTCGGGCTCATAGCCCTTGACCTGCCCGCCGATGCGGATGGCCAGCCTCTCGACATCGCGGAATTCCAGTTCGCCGATGCCGCAGCGGCCCTCGCGCATCGCCTCCAGCGTTTCAGGCACGGAAAAGCCGAGCGCGTTGATCGTTCCCGCCCCGGTAATGACGACACGCTTCACGATTGGTCCGCCACCAGTTTCCGGATACCCTCGACGATGCTGGCGACCGATGAGATGTCGAACTCGCTCTGCTGCGGTTCGTTGGCGTTGAACGGCACCGAGATGTCGAACTCCTCCTCGATGGCGAAGATGCTCTCCACCAGGCCGAGGCTGTCGATGCCCAGATCGTCCAGCGTACTGTCCATCGTCACGTCAGAGGGCTCGAGCACCGCCTGTTCGGCAATGATCCTGATGACGCGGTCCTTGATGTCCATCGCTCCGACCCTCTTCCTTCTATCGCGCCCGATTTAGTCGTTCGGAGGCGGGTTGGAAACCGTTTTCTTGAGCTGGGCTACGTCGTCGAACAGGCGCCGTAGCCGGCGGAAGCCCTTGAACAGCTCCATCGTGGCCTCCATCTTCATCGCCGGATAGCCCAGCATCACCCGCCCCGCGGGGATATTGGCCAGCACGATGGTGCCACCGCCGGTGATGACGTTGTCGCCGATGAAGATATTGTCGCTGACCCCGGTCTTGCCGCCCAGCACCACATGGTTACCTATCCTGGTGGACCCGGCGATGCCGACAAGGCCGCAGATCAGGCAGTCGCGGCCGATCTCGACATTGTGGCCGATCATCACCAGGTTGTCGATCTTGGTGCCGTCGCCCACGCGGGTGCTGCGGATCGTGCCCCGGTCGATGGTCGTGTTTGCGCCGATTTCGACATCGTCGCCGATCTCGACCGCGCCAAGGCTGTGGATGCGGGCCCAGCTTTGCGCCTGTGCCTCGCCCCGGTCGCCGAGGCTTTTGCGCACCTGCTCGACGCCCGATGTCTCGGGCGTGACGAAGGAAAACCCGTCCCCTCCGAGCACCGCGCCCGGCTGGGCGATGAAACGCGCGCCGATCTCGACCCGTGGGCCGATCTTGACCCCTTCGCGCAGAAGGCCCTGTGGCCCGATCCGGGCGCCCTGCCCCACGTAGCATTGCGGCCCGATCACGCAGTCCTCGCCCACATGGGCGCCGTCCTCGATCACCGTGAAGGGGCCGACGCTGACACCCCTGCCCAGTAAGGCGCCCTCGTGGATGATGGCGCTGGGATGGATGCCCTCGGGCCAGCCCTGACCACGGTCGAACATTCTGGTCAGGCCCGACATGGCAAAACGCGGCCGGGGCGCGAGAATCGCCGCCTCCAGCCCGTAGGCCTGCCAATCGGCATCCTCCCACAGGACGGCGGCGCGCGCCGCGCCCTCTTTCAGTCGCTCGGCGAATTGCGGCTTCATTGCCAGCGCCAGTTGCGTGGCGCTGGCGGCGGCAGGCTCGGCGACTCCGTCGATCTCGATCCCGACCGCTCCGACGGCCCTCGTTCCGAGCGCCGCCGCGATCTGCTCTATCGTATGGCTCATGGGCTCTCCCCCGTTTAGGAGAGAGACTTAGCCTCGAAGCGCGGCCAGCGAAACCCCCGGCAACGCGGAAGAGCGCCGGTTTCTCCGACCGGCCCGCCGGGCATCGCCGCCGGGCCCGCGCCTGCGCGCGGCCGGCCTCAGCGGTGCCGACGCTCCGAGCGCTGCGTGCTGGTGGAGGACGAGCGCGAGGCCGAGGTCGGCTGCGACACCGGCTGATAGTAGGTCCTCGGCTGCTGGTTGACCACAACCTGCTGCCGCGGCTCATAGACCCGCTGGGTGCGCGGCTGGGTGTCCCGCGTGTTGTCGCGCAGCGGGGTGAAGTCCGTCACCGTGATCGGCGGCAGGTTTGCCATGCGCAGCGCGTCCGAAGACACACCCGCATTCTGCAGCGCCATCCAGATCCGGGCGTCACGGCCATAGACATCGGGGCGGTACTGCGCCCGGCCCTTCGCATCGGTAAAGGCGGTGCGGTAGATGATGTGTACCGGTACCTGCTGTTCCAGATCCACCTGCGTTTCCTGACCGGTTTCGAGCACTTGGTGGAAGAACTCCTGCGGGTCTTCCTCCTGCTTCGACAGCATTTCATAGGCGAACTCGAAGGGTTGCGCGAGACGGATGCAGCCGTGACTGTAGGCCCGCCGCGCATGGGCGAAGAGATGCTTGCTGGGCGTGTCGTGCAGATAGATGTTGTACTTGTTGGGGAACATGAACTTCACCAGCCCCAGCGCATTGCCCTGCGAGGGCGGCTGCACGAGGTTGAAGGGGAAGGTATTGGCGTTGTAGGCGTTGAAATTCACGCTCGCACGGCTGACCTGATTGCCGGCCGCGTCGTAAAGGCGCAGATGCGACGCCGCGCCCCGGTTGGCCTGCATCTGCGGCAGGTATTCGTTGACGGCGATGGAGCGCGGCACGTTCCAGCGCGGGTTGATGACCAGATGCTCCATCACGTCCGAGAATTCCGGGCTGCGCCGATCCTGCGCGTTGGCCCCCACCACGGCCCGGGTTTCGAAGACGATGCGGTCGTTCTCGATGATGCGGGCGCTGAAATCGGTGAGGTTCACCAGAATGTGACGCTCGCCCCGCTCGGTGTTCAGCCAGCGTTCGCGCTCCATCGCCACCAGCACCGAGCGCAGCCTTTCGCCGGGCGACCGGTTGATCTCGACCATGGTGCTGGAACCGGCCTTGCCGTCGGGTTCCAGCCCGTGGGCGTCCTGAAACCGCTGCACCGCCTTCTCGATCTTGGCATCATAGACCATCGTCGAGGTGCGCTCGAGATAGCCCATGGCCATCAGGCGGTCGCGCAGGGCCACCACGCCGGCGCCGCTCTGCCCCGCCTCGAGGCTGCGCGCCGGCACCGGGTTGCCCCAGCCGCCGGTTTCGATCAGCTTCTCCAGCTTCATCTTTTCCTTCATCAGCCGCGCATATTCGCGCGTCTGCGGCACCAGGCTGCGGAAATAGGCGCGCGGCCGTTCGGTCGAGGTCAGGCCGGTGAGATAGGTGGTGGCATCGCGGTAGATGCCATTGCGCTTGATCCCCTCGTCGATCGAGGAGGGATCGAGCGCGCCCGACTGCATGTCGCGGGCCAGCTGGATGAAGGCCTTGCTCATCGCCACCTCGGCAAAGCCGCGGTCGCGCGGGGTGTTCACGTTGGCCAGAAGGCCGATCAGGCGGTCGGAATCGTAGCGCGACGCAGGCAAACCGTGCATCGAGGCCTTCGACATCGCGGCAAAGAGCGCGCTGCGCCGGGCACGATCGGCCTCGGTCGTGCCGGTCCACACCGCATCGAAACCGTTCGAGCGGTAGAAGGCGGCAATGTCGCGGTCATCGGCGGCGGACTCGGCCACGGCCTGTTTGAAGGCGGTCAGCTGCATCGCACTGGCCGTGGTGCCCGCGCCCGCCAGGGCGATGGCACCGGCAACGATGGCGGCCCGGCTGCTCTTCCTCAATAGTGCTAGAATCATTTCGGGTCCCCTGAATTGTCTGTTTACAATACATATAACCGAATTATCATGATCGAAGGTCCAAATCTGTCCAATAAAATTCTGGTTATCTCGACACGCCGCACCGGGCCGCGTCCGGAACGCCACAAAAGTGCAGTTCCGGCACATAAGAAAAAATTTCAGCGGTTTTTCGCCCAAAACGCTTGATTCGTAAAACTTTAGCCTTAGCGGCCTTTTTTGCCGAATCCGGATATGCCATAAAGTTCCCCACTTGGGGATGAATTTTGGCAGCGCCGCTGCAATGGCGGCCACAGGTAAGCGACGGGACAGGCGCTTTAGACATGACTGACTACGGCTCTTCGAGCATGACTCGGCGTGCGGTACTTTCCGCATTCGCCGCGACCGCGGTAACTGCCGCACCCACCTTCTCCAACGCAGCGGGATTTCTCAAGGGGGCCGGCGACATCCGCCGGTTGAGAATGAACTCTCCGCGCACCGGCGAGCGGATCGACATGATCTACTGGATCGAGGGCGATTACATCCGCGATGCCCTTACGGAAATCAATTATTTCATGCGCGACTGGCGCACCGACGGCGTGAAAACGATCGACGCTCGCACGATCGACATCCTGACCGCCGCGCACAACCTTCTGGACGTGACCGAGCCCTACATACTGATTTCCGGCTATCGCAGCCCGGAAACCAACGCCATGCTGCGCCGCCGCTCCAGCGGGGTCGCGAAGAATTCCCGTCATCTGAAGGGCGAGGCCGCCGATGTGCGGCTCGGCTCGCGGTCGGTCAGCCAGATGTACCGCGCGGCCATGGCCTGCCATGGCGGCGGCGTCGGCAAATACACCGGCAGCAACTTCGTTCACATGGATTGCGGCCCTGTCCGCAGCTGGGGCAGCTGACGCACAGCCGACCCCGCCAGAACGGCCGTTCTGGCTAGAAAGATGCCGGCAGGTCCCTCCGCCGGCATCTTTCTTTTTCAGCTGCCCGCGTTCGGCCGACCGCCCCTGCGCGGGCCTTCAGGCCCCCAGACGCTCCAGCCGGGCGGCGCTCAGGCGGGCGAAATCCTCGCCCGCGTGATAGGACGAGCGCGTCAGCGGCGTGGCCGAGACCATCAGGAACCCCTTGCCGAAGGCCGCCTTCTCATAGGCGGCGAATTCGTCGGGATGCACGAAACGGTCGACCGCGTGATGCTTGGGCGTGGGCTGCAGATACTGGCCGATGGTCAGGAAATCCACGTCCGCCGCGCGCATGTCGTCCATCACCTGGTGCACCTGGGCGCGGCCCTCGCCAAGCCCCACCATGATCCCCGACTTGGTGAAGATCGAGGGGTCGAGTTCCTTGACCCTCTGTAGCAGCCGCAGCGAGTGGAAATAGCGCGCCCCGGGCCGTACCGCAGGGTAAAGCCCGGGCACGGTTTCCAGATTGTGGTTGAACACGTCCGGCCTGGCCTCGACCACCACCTCGAGCACGGCGGGATCGCAATGCAGGAAATCGGGGGTCAGGATCTCGATCGTGGTGCCGGGGCTGCGGTGGCGGATCGCGCGGATCGTCTGGGCGAAATGCGCGGCGCCCCCGTCCCGGACGTCGTCGCGATCGACCGAGGTCACCACCACGTGG
>JAUIBJ010000122.1 GCA_030428025.1 Alphaproteobacteria bacterium | reverse complement strand
GCCAGCACCGGATCGCCCACCTCGCCCACCTCGCGCAGGCCCAGCACCAGCGCCTCGAGCTCGTCCGGAAGAAAGCTGAGCGGCGGCAGTACCGCATCCTCGACCAGCGTGTAGCCGAAACCCGCGGCCCCATCGATCACCGCGCCGAGGCCCCTCAGCGCATCGATGTCGCGATAGATCGTGCGGGGAGTCACGTTCAGTATTTCGCCCAGCCGCGCGGCGGTAGCCGGCGGCGGAACGCTGCGCAGGGTCTGCATCAGTTGAAAGAGGCGGTCGGTACGGCTCATGGTGTCAGAATGACGCTACGTCGTGACAATTCCTGTCATCAAGTGCTGTTAAGCCTTGGGGATGCGCTCCGCGGAGATCTGCCTTGCTGACCCTTCTCACCTTCCCCGGCGACGACCGCCAGCCCAGTTTCAGCCCGTTCTGCGTCAAGGCAATGTGCCTGCTCGAGATGTCCGGGCGCGAATGGGAGCCGACCTATCTGGCCGAGCCTTCCAAGATGCCTTACGGGCGGCTTCCGGTTCTGAAGACCGACAGCGAACTGATCCCCGACAGCGGCAATATCCAGGCCTGGCTGGTAGCGCGAGGGGCCGATTTCGATGCCGGGCTGAGCGCCGGGGAACGGGCCTGGTCGGCGGCATTGGTACGGATGGTCGAGGAGGGGTTGCGTTATGGTCTCGTCCACGACCGCTGGCTGCGCGACGATTGCTGGGAGGCGGTGCGCGGGCGATTCTTCGAGGCGGTGCCGGCGGCGGTGCGGCCGATCATCGCCGGCACGGTCCGCCGCCGCGTCCGCAAGACGCTGAAGCTTCAGGGTACGGCGCAGTTCAGCGAGGCCGACCGGTTGGCGCGGCTGGGGCGCGAGTTGCAGGCAGTGCGCGACACGCTGGGGGAAAAGGACTATCTCTTCGGATCGGCTCCGGGTTCCTCCGATGCCGCCATCGTGCCGGTGCTCGACATGATCCGCGACTTGCCCTGCAAGACCGGCCTGCGCGACATGGTGCGCGGCGATGCCCGGCTGATGGCCTGGCTCGACCGGGCCAGAGCGTCAATGTACCCGCGATGACCGCGCCGCCGATCCCGCCCGCCCTGCGCGCCGTGATCGACGCCTACCCGCCCGACACGCGGGCGGGCGTTCTGGCGCTCAGGGCGCTGATCTTCGAGGTCGCCGCCGCCCTGCCGGAGGCCGGGCCGCTCGACGAGACGCTGAAATGGGGCCAGCCGGCCTATCGGCCCCGCCGTCCCCGCACGGGCACGACCTTGCGGGCGGGTCCGCACAGACAGGCCGCCTTCGCCCTGTTCGTGCATTGCCAGAGCCGCGTGATTCCCGACTTCGCCACGGCCTTTCCGGGAGCGGAGCGGCTCGATGGCCACCGCGCGGTGCTGTTCGACAGCCCGGCCCGGATCGCGCCGGAACGGCTTGCGCCTCTGATCCGCCACGCGCTGACCTATCATCTCTGAAGACGCTGGGGTCTCGGGAAAAAACCCCGCCTGCGGCCCTTGAAAGCGGCGGTGGTCACGCGCATCTGCCATCCCTGTGTGCCTGCCCAAGGGCGCCAAGGCGAAAGGAAATGCCGCATGGATATCGTCCTTCTGTTGGCCGGGCTGGCCGGGCTGGTGATCGGCGGCGACATGCTGGTGCGTGGCGCGGTGGCGCTGGCGCGCGGTTTCGGCGTCTCGCCGCTTCTGATCGGGCTGACGCTGGTGGGATTCGGTACCTCGGCCCCGGAACTGGTGACCAGCCTGCAGGCCGCCCTTGCCGGCTCGCCCGGGATTGCCGTGGGCAACATCGTCGGCAGCAATATCGGCAATATCCTGCTGATCCTCGGGCTGGGCGCCCTGATCGCCCCCATCGCCGTGGCACCGGAGGTTCTGAAACGCGACGGGACGGTGCTGGCGCTGGCCACGCTGGCCTGCCTCGGCGCGGTGCTGACCGGGGGTGTAGGGCGGCTGGCGGGCGGGGCTATGCTGGCGGCGCTCGCCGCCTATCTGATTGCCACGGTGGTGATCGAGAAGCGCCGCCAGACCGCCGCTGCGGCGCTTTACGAACACGAGGCCGAACTGCTGCCGACGCCGCCCGGCGGGTTCTGGCGCGCCGGCGCGATCCTTCTGGTGGGTCTCGCCGCCACGATTCTTGGCGCGCGGTTCCTAGTCACCGGCGCGATATCGCTGGCCGAAAGCGCCGGCATCCCGGAAGAGGTGATCGGGCTGACCATCGTTGCCATCGGCACCTCGATGCCGGAACTGGTGACCTCGGTCATCGCCGCCCGCAAGGGGCATGGCGACGTGGCCTTCGGCAATGTGGTGGGCAGCAACATCTTCAACATCCTGGGCATCCTCGGCGCGACGGCGCTGGCCATGCCGCTTTCGGTGCCCGCCAGCATTGCCCGGTTCGACATCTGGGTGATGCTGGCCGCGACCCTGGTCTTTCTGGTCTTCGCGCGCACCGGCTGGCGCGTCGGCCGTCGCGAGGGGGCGCTGCTGATGGCGGCCTATGCCGGCTATATCGGCTGGCTGGTGGCGACGGTGTGACCCGGTTCAGCGTCGGCTGCGTTTGACCTTGCGCTTCACCTTGGCGTCCTTCTTGGCGGCGCGGGCGGGCTTGCGTTTGACCGGCCTGCCCTTCGCCTTGCCCTTGCCGCGGGAGGGCGCAGGGCCCTTCTGCGGGGACGTGCCGTCGAGGCTGACCAGATCGAGCGCCAGCCCGCCGGTGACCGGCGCCGCTTCGGCCAGCCGGACGGTGACCCGCTGGCCAAGCCCGATCGTCAGCCCGGTATCGGCGCCCATCAGCGTGCCGGCCTCGCGGTCGAAATGGAAGAACTCGCGGCCCAGGGCCCGTACCGGAATGAGCCCGTCCGCCCCGGTGCCGTCGAGCCGTACGAAAACGCCGAAGCGGGCCACGCCGCTGATCCGCCCGGTGAATTCCTCGCCCACCCGTTCTGAGAGATAGGCGGCGAGATAGCGGTCGTTGGTGTCGCGCTCGGCGGTCATCGAGCGGCGCTCGGTCTCGCTGATATGCTCGGCGGTGCCCTCCAGTCGGTCGATATCGGCCGGGCTCAGCCCGTCCTCGCCCCAGCCATGGGCCGAGATGAGCGCGCGGTGCACGATCAGGTCGGCATAGCGGCGGATGGGCGAGGTGAAATGCGCGTAAGCCTGCAGCGCCAGTCCGAAATGGCCGAAATTCGACGGCGCGTAATAGGCCTGTGTCATCGCCCGCAGGGTCGACATGTTGATGACGTCGGAATGATCGGTGCCGGCGGCAGCATGCAGGAGTTGGTTGAGATGCGAGGTGCGCAGAACCTGCCCCTTGGCCAGAACCAGACCGGCGCTTTCGGCCACCTCGCGCAGCGTGTCGAGCTTTTCGGGCGGCGGTTCCTCGTGGACGCGGAAGAGCAGGGGGGATTTCTTGGCGATCAGCGTCTCGGCGGCGGCCACATTGGCCAGCACCATGAATTCCTCGATCAGCTTGTGCGCCTCCAGCCGGTCGGCGAAATCGACCGAGACGACCTTGCCTTCCTCGGAAAGCTCCACCTTGCGTTCGGGCAGGTCGAGGTCAAGCGGCTGGCGCCGGCGGCGGGCTTCCTTCAGGGCTTCATGGGCGGCAAAGAGGGGCGCGATCACCTCCTCCATCAGCGGGCCGCACTTGTCGTTCGGCGCGCCGTCCATCGCCTGCTGCACCTCCTGATAGGTCAGCGAGGCGGCGGAGCGCATCAGCCCGCGCAGGAACCGGTGCCCGATCTTTTCTCCATGGGCGTCGATCTGCATGCGCACGGCGATGCAGGCGCGTGGCACACCTTCGTGCAGGCTGCACAGGTCGCCCGACAGGCGGTCGGGCAGCATCGGCACCACGCGGTCGGGGAAATAGCTGGAATTGCCGCGCTTGCGCGCCTCGGCATCGAGCGCTGATCCGGGGGTGACGTAGCGCGCCACATCGGCGATCGCCACCCAGAGGACATGGCCGCCCTCGTTTCTCGGGTCGTCGTCGGAATGAGCCCAGACCGCATCGTCATGGTCGCGGGCATCCGAAGGGTCGATGGTGACAAGCGGCATATCGCGCAGGTCTTCCCGGCCTTTCAGGCCCGCGGGCTTCATGCCGTCGGCTTCGGCGATCACCTCGTCGGGGAAATCATCTGGGATGCCATGCTGGTGAATGGCAATGAGCGAGACGGCTTTTGGGGCAGATGGGTCGCCCAGCCGCTCGACCACACGGGCGCGGGGCAGGCCCAGCCGGCCCTTTGGCCCGGATTGCTCGGCCTCCACCAACTCGCCGTCCTTCGCGCCGCCGGTGGCGTCGGCCGGCACCGACCATTCCTTGCCGTCGCCCTTGTCGATGGGCAGGATGCGGCCGCCCTCGGTGCGCTTGCGGAAGATGCCCAGCACCTTGCGCGGATTGGTGCCGATCCGGCGTATGAGCCGCGCCTCGTAGTGATGATCCTCGCCCTTGACCTCCTGCAGGCGGGCAAGGATGCGGTCGCCCTGTCCGAGGGCAGGATCCGAGGCGCGCGGCAGGACCAGCACCACCGGCTCCACCCCCTCGCCATGCCATTCCAATGGCTTGGCCAGAAGCTCTCCATCCTTCGTCTGTCCCGCCACCTGCAACACGGTGACCGGCGGCAGGCGCTCGGGGTCGCGATAGGTCTTTTTGCGCTTTTCCAGATGCCCCTCGGACTCGAGCTCCTTCAGCATGCGCTTGAGGTCGATCCGCGCGGCGCCCTTGATCCCGAAGGCCTTGGCGATGTCGCGTTTCGAGGTGAGGGTCGGATTGTCGGAAATCCATTTCAGGATTTCGTCCTTCGAGGGCGTGTGGCTCATGAGCGTTGACCTAGCACGGTTGGGGAGGAGCGTCATCCGGGAATGCGCTGGAGATTGCCGCCTGCGTCTTTCTGGGTGCGGAGAGTTTCGGCGTCGGGCGCGCCGCCGCTATGCGCAGCGGATTTCGGCCGCTGTTTCGCGCGGGGGAACACCGTTTCAATTTCCAAGGAATTCCGACTCGGTTCTTCGCGCGGGATCCGCAGCCCTATCCCTGCCGCAACATCCGGAACGCGGCCGAGGCGCCCCAGCCTGCGGCGATGGCGATTGCCAGCGACATCAGCCCGTAAAGCAGAGGCTGTTCGCGCGAGAGATTGAATAGCCAGCGCTCCAGCCCCACTTTTCGGACATCGATCGTGGTCTCGTAGATATTCACGACCTCTCCGTCGCGGGTGAGGAATATGCGGGTGGAATAGTCGCCTTCCGTCAGGTTCGCCGGCATGTCGATGGCCGTGCGGAACAAAGTCTGCTGATCGACTGCCACGGAATTTTCGAGGATTCGGTAGAGCCCCGCGCGTTCCCTTATCCGCACCACCGCATCGGCGAAGGCCTGGGCGCCCCGAATATGCATCGCCGCCCCGACCGAGCGGATGGCGCGTTCGATCGAGACGCGGTGGCGCAGATCCTCCACATCGGTCAGCACCTCGTCAAAGGGCGCACTTGTCGCCACGGCGTAGAAGCTGGGCGCGCTGTCCACCAGCACGCTGTCGGTATTCACCCAGATGCCGAAGCGGCGTTCCTTCCGGCGGACCATCACCGGCTTCGAGGGGCCCGAGACGGTGACCACGACCTGCAGCGGTGCCCCTTTCGGGATCGGTTCCTCGCGTTTCACCGCCCCGAAGATCAGGATATGCGAACCGTCGAAATTGGCGGTGATCGCCACTTCGTTCTGGCTGAGGCCGAGCACGACCTCTTCCGCTTCGGCCGGAAAGGCTAGCAGCAGAAGCAGGGCCAGCAGGCGGCACATGATCAGTGTCCTCCCACATCACCGAGCGTGTAAAGCTCGGAAGGCACCAGCAGCAGGTCGAGCGCGAGCTTGCCGCACACCGCCAGAACCATGATCGCCAGCAGAATGCGCAGCTGTTCGGCTTTCATCCGCGTCCCGATCGTCGTACCGATCTGCGCGCCGATCACACCGCCCACCAGCAGCAGCACCGCGAGCGCCACATCCACCGTGAAGTTCGTGGTGGCGTGCAGAAGGGTGGTGAAAGCGGTGACGAAGATAATCTGGAAGAGCGATGTGCCAACGACCACCTTGGTCGGCATGCCCAGTAGATAGATCATCGCCGGCACCATGATAAAGCCGCCGCCCACGCCCATGATCGCCGCCAGCACACCCACCGACACGCCCACCAGCACCGGGGGGATGACACTGATGTAAAGGCCGGAGGTGCGGAAGCGCATCTTGAATGGCAGCTTGTGGACCCAGTTATGCCGCTTGCGTGTGGGAGCGCCGCCGCCCCTGCGCGACTTCCGGATAGCACGCAGGCTTTCGATGAACATTATCCCGCCGATCACGCCCAGAAAGGCCACATAGCAGAGCCGCACCAGCAGATCGACCTGACCCAGCGATTTCAGGTAATTGAAGATGATCACGCCAAAGCCCGCGCCGATGAGGCCGCCCACCAGTAGCACCGTGCCCATTCGGAGATCCACGGTCTTGCGCCTGAGATGGGCCAGCACGCCCGAAAAGGACGAGGCGACGATCTGGTTGGCCTCGGTCGCCACCGCCACTGCCGGTGGAATGCCGATGAAGAACAGAAGCGGGGTCATCAGAAACCCGCCGCCGACGCCGAACATGCCAGAGAGAATTCCCACCAGCCCACCGAGCCCCAGAAGCAGGAAGGCGTTGACCGAAACCTCGGCGATGGGAAGGTAGATCTGCATGATGCCCCATAGCCCCATGTCAACCCGGTTTGCAAGTCGCCAGCACGCGCAGGGCGCGAGAGGCCCGATCACATGTTGTGAACTGGACTTACAGCCGCGTGAGCCCGAGGCGGCCCTTGGCCTGTCAGACGCCCTTCAAAGGCGCAAGGGTGTAGACATCCGCCGGCACGAGAAGCAGGTCGAGCGCCAGCTTGAAACAGACCGCCACAACAAGCAACGCCAGCAGGATACGCAGCTGTTCTGCCTTCATCCGCGTGCTGAGGATGGTGCCCACCTGCGCGCCCACGACCCCGCCCACCAGCAGCATGACCGCCAGAACCACATCGACGGTGTGGTTGGTGCTGGCGTGCAGGAGCGTGGTGAAGGCGGTGACGAAGATGATCTGAAACAACGAGGTGCCGATCACCACTTTTGTGGGCATCTTCAGAAGATAGATCATCCCCGGCACCATGATGAAGCCGCCGCCCACGCCCATGATCGCCGCCAGCACCCCCACTGACAGCCCGACCAGAAGCGGCGGGATGACGCTGATGTAAAGGCCGCTTGTCTGGAAGCGCATCTTGAAGGGCAGCCCGTGCATCCAGTTGTGCTTTTTCCGTATCGGCACGGCGCCGGGCCGGCGCGACCGGCGGATGGCGCGCAGGCTTTCGAAGAACATCAGGATGCCGATGATGCCCAGAAAAACCACATAGCAGAGCTTCACCAGCAGATCGACCTGACCCACCGACTTGAGGTAGTTGAAGACGAAGACGCCCAGGCCGGCACCGATCAACCCGCCGATCAGAAGCACGCTGCCCATCTTCAGGTCGACCGTCTTGCGCCGCAGATGCGCGAGCACGCCGGAAAAGGACGCGGCCACGATCTGGGCCGCGCCCGTGGCCACCGCGACCGCGGGCGGGATGCCGATGAAGAACAGAAGCGGTGTCAGAAGAAAGCCGCCGCCCACGCCGAACATCCCAGAGAGGACGCCGACCAGCCCCCCCAGCCCCAGCAAAAGGAAAGCGTTCACGGCAACCCCGGCGATGGGAAGGTAGATATGCATGTTGCCCCATAGTCCCATGTCTGCCCGATTTGCAAGTCGGCAGAATGCTCGGAGCGCGAAAGGCCCGGTCACATGTTGTGACCTGCACTTCATATCGCGCAGCACGGAGCGGCTCAGCGGTCAGAATTTGCCGTTCTCATTCTTCCACGCGCTGCGCGGTGGAATGGTTTCGATGGTGTCCCAATGCTCTGCGATGCGGCCATCCGCGAGCCTGAAAAGGTCGTAGAAGCTGGAATGCGCCCCGCTGCGCATGCCTTCGCTGACGCACAGGACGAAATTGCCCTCGGCAAGAACCCGGTGAACCCGGTCGTACCTGATGACAGGTGCACCATCCTGAACAGTCTCGAGCGCCTCCCGCCACGCGCCCACACCATCGGCCATGTCCGGATTGTGCTGGATAAGTGCAGCATCGACGAACTCTCCGATACGGTCTGTCCGGCCGCCGACGAGCACGGTTTCGGCAAATGAACGTGCAAGTTCCCGGTTCTGCTCGGTCAGATCGAGATCGACGATCCGGGTTTCTCCGTCAAGCATACTGCGCCCCGCCGGATTGGGG
>JAUIBJ010000121.1 GCA_030428025.1 Alphaproteobacteria bacterium | reverse complement strand
CGATGCCGATGGCCAGAAGCTCCACCTGCTTGCGCTTCTCGACCATGGCGATCACGTCGCGCAGGTGTTTTTCGAGGTAGTTGGCGGGGTTCACGCTCAGCGTGCTGTCATCCACCGGCGCGCCGTCGGAGATCACCATCAGGATCTTGCGCTGCTCGCGTCGGTTCACGATCCGGCGGTGGGCCCATTCCAGCGCCTCGCCGTCGATGTTTTCCTTCAGCAGCCCTTCCTTCATCATAAGGCCGAGATTGTTGCGGGTCCGGCGCATCGGCGCGTCCGCCGACTTGTAGATGATGTGGCGCAGGTCGTTCAGACGGCCGGGCAGTTGCGGGCGGCCCTCGTTGAGCCAGGCCTCGCGGCTTTGCCCGCCCTTCCAGGCGCGGGTGGTGAAGCCCAGGATTTCCACCTTCACCTGACAGCGTTCCAGCGTTTTCGACAGCACGTCGGCGCAGATCGCGGCGATCGAGATGGGCCGGCCCCGCATCGAGCCGGAATTGTCCAGAAGAAGCGTGACCACCGTGTCGCGAAACTCCATGTCCTTCTCGACCTTGAAGGAAAGCGGCGTGGTGGGGTTGGCCACCACCCGCGCCAGACGGCCCGCGTCGAGAATGCCTTCCTCGCGGTCGAACTCCCAGCTTCGGTTCTGCTGGGCCTGAAGCCGGCGCTGCAGCTTGTTGGCAAGCCGGCTGACCGCGCCCTTGAGCGGTTCGAGCTGCTGGTCGAGATAGGCGCGCAGGCGCTCCAGCTCCACCGGTTCGGCCAGATCCTCGGCGGCGATCTCCTCGTCGAAATCGGTGGAATAGACGGCATAATCCGGGTCGGCCTCTGAAATCGGCTGCGGCGCCGGGGGCTCCAGCGGGGCCTCGCCCTCGGGCAGTTCGGTCTCGTCGCCCATCTCCTCGTCTGCCATGTCGTCCATGCTGACCTGGGCCTGGGATTCGTCCTGCTGGTCTTCCTGGCTCTGCTCGGGGTCGGCATCGGCCTGGTCGTCATCGCTCTCGTCCTGGCCGGTGCTGTCGGGCTGGTCCTCTTCCTGGGCCTCCTGATCGGCCTCGTCCTGGTCTTCGTCCTCGGGGGCGTCCGGGTCGTCGCCCAGCTGGTCGCCATAGCCCAGATCCTTGATGATCTGCCGGGCAAAGCGGGCGAATTCGGTCTGGTCCGACAGCTTGGCCTGCAAATCCTCCAGCGTGCCGCCGGCGTGATCCTCGATGAAGCCCTGCCAGAGCTGCATGACGTTGTCGGCGGCTCGCGGCAGGGTGCGGCCGGTGGCCAGATGCCGGATCAGATAGCCCGCGGCGGTGGGCAGCGGCGCCTCGGAGGCGTCGCGGATCTGGTCATAGCCGCGGCGCAGCGCCTCGGCCCCGATCTTGGCGTCGATATTGCCGGCGGTGCCGGGCATGTCGCGCGCGCCCATCGCCTCGCAGCGGGCGGTTTCCATCGCCTGGAACAGCTCGCGCGCCATTTCGCCCGCCGGCTGATAGCGGCTGTCGGTGGCGGCGTCGTGATACTTGTGCCGCAGCGCCAGCGCATCCGCCGTGCCGCGCGCCTGCAGCACCTCCTCCTTGGTCATCCGGCGGCTGACCTGCGGCAGGCGCATCGCGTCGCCCGTCAGCCCGGCGGGATCGACCGAATAGGAGATGGTCAGTTCCGGATCGTCGGCCATCACCTTGGTGGCCTCGGCGAGCGCCTTCTTGAAGGGATCAGCTGGATTGTCGGACTTGTTGGCCATGCCCCGTCTGCCCCGGCATCGTTGTTGTCACCGGCGGCAACCTAGTGGGAAGCGGCGGCAATGACCAGTGGGCGTGCGCGTTTTTGGCGGGCTCAGCCGGCGAGAATCATTCGCGTGCAGGTCCGGATGCGCCGGTCCATGTCGGCGCGGGCGCGGGCGGCGCGCGCCCCGCCCGGCTCGTCATGGGCATGTCGCAGAAGCCCCGCGATCTCGACCCAGCCCGACGCGCGCCAGCGCTTGGCCTCGGCCGGGTCGATCCCGGCCTCGGCAATCTCGGGCAGGACGGCATCGAGCAGGGATTCGAATCCCCCCTGAAGCGCCCGCGTGGTTTCGGATTGCGGGTCGTGCAGCGCGCCCTGCCGTACGGCGAGCGCCTGCAACCGACCCGCGCAGGTGGCGAAAGCCCGGGCCTGTTCGGACAGGCTGAGACTGTGAGAAGAGGCGGAGGTGATGCCTGTTATAGTCAGAAACGTCACCGCCGCCAGGGTGATCGTTTTATGCCTCATGTAACGATTGTATGACGATGTATATACACCGTCAATACGATATATATACAGCTTGACGGATTGGTGCGGCTCGCCTCACAGTCTCTGGTCAGGCTCGCCTTGTTGATCGAGACCCAATTCGCGGCGCTGGCTCCTGGTCAGCTTGCGAACCACCAGCGCATGCGAGGTGACGATATGGGCGCGAAGATCGTCGTCCGTAAGCCCCGGATCGTCGAAGACCTGCAGCCATTTCATCCCCCGCGAGGCCAGATAGGGGGCGGGGCGGATGCCGGGCGCGTCCTGCAGCACCTCGAAGGCCAGATCGGTCGCCTTGAAGGTCACCGCGTCGCGCCCCTCGTTCCAGCCGCAGATCGCAAAGACCTTGGGCCCCACCTTCCAGACATCCGCATCGCCCCATTGCACCACGTGATGGGCGCCGGGCAGGGTGGCGCAGAAGGCGTTGATGGCGGCCCGGGTCATCATCGACGGAGGGTGGCGTCGGGTGTCACGGTCACATCTGCCCGCCGGCGATCTCGATCGCCTGGCCATTCACGCTGTCCGAACCCGGCCCGCAGAGCCAGAGCACCGCCGCCGCCACCTCTTCCGGCGCGATCAGCCGCCGGTGCCGGTTGGCCTGCAGCATCATGTCCAGCGCGTTCTCCTCGGTGATCTTGGCGCGCTGACTGATGCTGGCGATATTGCGGCTGACGATCTCGGTGTCGGTATAACCGGGACAGATGGCGTTGAAGGTCAGCGGCTGACCGATGTAATCCTCGCTCAGCGACCGGATCAGCCCGATCATCCCGTGTTTCGAGGCTGTATAGGCCGGCGCGCCCTTCAACCCCCTTAGCCCGGCAATGGAGGAGATGGCCACGACCCGTCCCCAGCCGGCCTCGCGCATCGACGACAGCGATTCGCGAATCGTCCAGAAGGCACCGTCGAGATTGGTGGTCATCACCCATCGCCAGAATTCGGTGTCGGTCTTGTGCAGGGCGCGTCCCTCGGCAACCCCGGCATTGGGAATGCAGATCTGCACCGGGCCGCGCGCGGCCACCGCCGCGGCGATGCCGTCGCGCACCGAGGCCTCGTCGGTGACGTCCATGACCTGGGCGTGCAGCCCGCCGCCCGCCGCCGCCTCCAGCACCTCGGCCCTGCGCCCGGTGATGGTGACCGCCGCGCCCTGCGCGGCCAGCGCCCGGGCGATGGCCAGTCCGATACCGGTGCCGCCGCCGGTCACCACCGCGTGTTTTCCTTCGATCATGCGCGCCTCCCCTGTCGATGGCCAGAGTAGCGCGCCCTCGCTCAGGCACAAGCGCGCAGGCGCCCCTTGCCCCATGGACAGACAGGCAGGGGCGGGGCATATGGAAGGGGATGATGAAATGGATCGACATACCGCCCGTCTGGCTGGCCGGATTCGCCGCCCTGGCCTGGGTTCAGGCGGCCCATTTCCCTGCCGGGCTGAGCTTTGGCGGGGTCTGGGCCGATTTGCTGGGCGGGCTGCTCGTGGGCGGCGGGCTGGTGCTGCTGGCGCTCGCCTTCGCCGAGTTCCGCCGGCACCGCACCACAATCGTGCCGCATCTGGAGGCCGATCGGCTGATCCAGACCGGCATCTTCCGACGCAGCCGAAATCCGATCTATCTGGGCGACGTGCTGATCCTTGCCGGGCTCATCCTGCGCTGGGACGCGGTTCTGTCGCTGCCGCTGGTCCCCATCCTGTTGTGGATTTACGAGACGCGTTTCGTCATTCCCGAGGAAAACCGCCTGAGAAAGAAATTCCGCGCCGAATTCGCGCGCTACTGCCAGAAGACACGGCGTTGGGTTTGACGCGGTGCGACAATGATCCCATTCCTTTCACGGGCATTCTGTGACATATCACCGCGATATAGCGGATAGCGCAAACAGATCGCGGTCCGGACCGCGATGGGCATGAAACGGGGGAGATGACGACTTGAAGATCGGAACGCCGAAGGAAGTTCTGGAGGGCGAGAACCGGGTCGCGATGACGCCGGACTCGGCCCTGCAATTGCAGAAACTGGGCTATGAATGCGTCATCGAAAGCGGCGCAGGGGCAAAGGCCGGGTTCTCCGACGCCGATTACGAGGCCGCAGGGGTGGAGATCATCAAGACGCCCGCCGCCCTGTGGAAGGCGGCGGATATCGTCGCCAAGGTGCGCGTGCCAACCGAGACCGAGCTGAAGCGGCTGAGGAAGGATCAGACGCTGATCACCTTCTTCAATCCCGGCGGCAACGAGGAAGGGCTGGAGCTGGCCAAATCCAAGGGCGCCACGGTGATCGCCATGGAGATGGTGCCGCGGATCTCTCGCGCCCAGAAGATGGATGCTCTGTCGTCCATGGCCAATATCGCGGGCTACCGCGCGGTGATCGAGGCGGCCAACAACTTCCCCCGCCTCATGACGGGGCAGGTGACGGCAGCCGGCAAGGTGCCGCCGGCGAAGGTTCTGGTGGTGGGCGCGGGCGTGGCGGGTCTTGCCGCGATCGGCACCTCCACCTCGCTTGGGGCCATCACCTATGCCTTTGACGTGAGGCCGGAAGTGGCCGAGCAGATCGAGTCGATGGGCGCCGAGTTCGTCTTCCTCGATTTCGAGGAAGAGCTGAAGGACGGCTCGTCGACCGGCGGCTATGCCGCGCCGTCGAGCCCCGAGTTCCAGGAAAAGCAGCTCGAGAAGTTCCGCGAACTGGCGCCCGACATGGACATCGTCATCACCACGGCGCTCATCCCCAACCGGCCCGCGCCGAAGCTCTGGACGAAGGACATGGTCGAGGCGATGAAGCCCGGCTCGGTGATCGTGGACCTTGCGGCCGAGCGCGGCGGCAATTGCGAACTGACCAAACCGGACGAGAAGATCGTCACCGACAACGGCGTGACCATTGTCGGCTATACCGACTTCCCCAGCCGGATGGCGACGCAAAGCTCGACGCTCTACGCCACCAACATCCGTCACATGATGACCGACCTGACGCCCGAAAAGGACGGCACGCCGGTGCATGACATGGAGGATGACGTCATCCGCGGCGCCACCGTCACCCACAAGGGCGAGATCACCTGGCCGCCGCCACCGCCCAAGGTGCAGGCGATCGCCGCGCAGAAGCCCAAGGAAAAACCGAAGGAGCTGACGCCCGAGGAGCGCAAGGCGCAGGAGATCGCGGCCTTCAAGAAGCAGACCAAGGCGCAGGTGACGCTTCTGGCCATCGGCGGCGCGCTGGTGCTGGCGGCGGGGCTTTATGCGCCGGCAAGCTTCATGCAGCATTTCATCGTTTTCGTGCTGGCGGTCTTCGTCGGCTTCCAGGTGATCTGGGGCGTCTCGCACTCGCTGCACACGCCGCTGATGGCCGTCACCAACGCCATTTCCTCGATCATCATCCTGGGCGCATTGATGCAGATTGGCTCGGGCAGTTTCCTGGTCATCCTTCTCGCCGCGATTTCGGTCTTCATGGCCGGGATCAACATCTTCGGCGGCTTCCTCGTCACCCGGCGCATGCTCGCCATGTTCCAGAAGTCCTGAAGGAGGCCTGAGAAATGGAATTCGGATTTACCATTGCGGCCTATGTGGTGGCCGCCGTTCTCTTCATCCTTTCGCTCGGGGGGCTGTCGGGTCAGGAAAGCGCCAAGCGCGCGGTCTGGTACGGGATCGTGGGCATGGCGCTGGCCGTGCTGGCAACCCTCATAGGGCCGGGCTCGGGCCTCTGGCTTCTTTCGCTCGTTCTGGTGGCCGCGGGCGGCGTGATCGGCGTCTATGTGGCCCAGCGGGTGCAGATGACGGAAATGCCCCAGCTGGTGGCGGCGATGCATTCGCTTGTCGGCCTCGCCGCGGTCTTCGTGGGCTTCAACGCCGATATCGAGATCGGCCGGGTGATGGCCATGGATGCCGAGGCACACAAGGCCCTGCAGGGTTTTGCCGCGCTGGTGGCCAAGAAGACGCAAGTAGAGATCAATATCCTGCGGGTGGAGCTGTTCCTGGGCGTCTTCATCGGCGCCATCACCTTCACCGGTTCGGTCATCGCCTTCGGCAAGCTGGCGGGCAAGGTCACCTCGAAGGCCGAAAAACTGCCGGGCGGGCATCTGCTGAACGCCGCCGCGGCGGCGATCTCGGTCATCTGTCTGGTGTGGTATCTGGGCTCGGGCAGCCTGGTGCCGCTGGTGGTGATGACGCTGGCCGCGCTCTTCATCGGCTATCACCTGATCATGGGCATCGGCGGGGCTGACATGCCCGTGGTGGTCTCGATGCTCAACAGCTATTCTGGCTGGGCGGCGGCGGCGATCGGTTTCAGCCTCGGCAATGACCTGCTGATCGTGGTGGGCGCTCTGGTCGGCTCCTCCGGTGCGATCCTGAGCTATATCATGTGCAAGGCGATGAACCGCTCCTTCGTCAGCGTGATCCTCGGCGGCTTCGGCGGCGATGGTGGCCCGGCGATGGAGGTCGAGGGCGAGCAGATCGCCATCGAGGCCGATGGCGTGGCCCAGGCGCTCAACGAGGCCGACAGCGTGATCATCGTGCCGGGTTACGGCATGGCAGTGGCGCAGGCCCAGCAGGCGGTGAGCGAACTGACCAACAAGCTGCGCGCCAGGGGCAAGAATGTGCGCTTCGGCATCCACCCGGTGGCGGGGCGTTTGCCCGGGCACATGAACGTGCTTCTGGCCGAGGCCAAGGTGCCCTACGACATCGTCCTGGAAATGGACGAGATCAACGACGACTTCCCCGACACGGATGTGGTGATCGTCATCGGCTCCAACGACATCGTCAACCCCGCCGCACAGGACGACCCCAATTCGCCCATCGCCGGCATGCCGGTGCTGGAGGTGTGGAAGGCCAAGCAGGTCTTCGTCTCCAAGCGCGGGCAGGGCACGGGATATTCCGGCATCGAGAACCCGCTGTTCTACAAGGACAACACGCGTATGTATTATGGCGACGCCAAGGAAAGCGTGACGAAGCTTCTGGGTCTCATAGACTGATTGCAGGCCGCGGGACCGAAGGAAAGGGCGCCATCGCGGTGCCCTTTTCTTTGCGCTCGGGGGTGGATATTCGTATATACATAGTATATCCAAAGCATATGCGTCTGATGGCTCGGCCAGCGGGCGCGACCATTACAGAAGGAGCGAGACGCATGTCCAAGAAATCGAAAGTCAAGGCGCTGAAGAAGGAAGTCGCCTCGCGCAAGAAAAAGGTGGCGCGTCAGGAATCGAAGCTGAAGAAAGCCAAGAAGGCGCTGAAAAAGGCGGCCTGATCCGGGCGGAGCAGAGCGGAAAGGGGTGCGGGGGGCGATCCTTTGCCTCACTGTCGTGACCGGGCGGGGCTTGTTCCGTTGCGCGCTCCACCGGCGCGCGTCTATTGGATAACGGACCCGACGGTGGTTCTGCATACCGTTGCATTCCGCTAAGCCATTGATGCGGCAAAATAATCCGTTTCAATCCGGGCGAGATGCGGATAGGGTGCCGGGCAAACGGGATACCGACCGCCATGCCACCCATAGAAGATCATCCCCTGCGCTACCAGCTCGCCAATGAGTTGCATGCGCGTCCCTTCCCCTCGCTTTCGGTGCCCACGACGGCCGTCTATCTGGCCATCAAGCAGGAACACCGGGCGGCAGCGCGCGACCGCGACGCCGATCTGGCGCATCTGACAGCACTTCTGGATCGTCACGGCGCGCCACACCCTCAGCCCGGCGCCACGCATTATTCGGGTCGGATCGGGCGGCACATGCTCAAGTGGGAAAGCCATACCGAATTCGTGACCTATACCGCCTTTACCGAAGGGCTGAGCGCGCGGGCCTTCGACCCGGCCGATTTCGGGGTCTTTCCCGATGACTGGCTGGCCGCGGCACCGGGGCTGCGGATCACCTCGGCGCTGATCCGGGTCGAGACCCGCAAGGAGGACGACCGCCTTGCCGCCGACGTGATGGAGTGGTTCGTGCCCGAAAGCGTGGCGGTGGCGCGGGTGCTGGACGACGCCGCCGTGATCGCCGGCGACTTCCGCATCGACCCGGCCGGGCACCAGCGTTTCCTGATCTCCGTCAGCCCCGGCACCGGCCCGCGCCGGGTGGGCCGGGTGATGCAGCGGCTTTGCGAGATCGAGACCTACAAGAGCATGTCGATGCTGGGCTTCTC
>JAUIBJ010000120.1 GCA_030428025.1 Alphaproteobacteria bacterium | reverse complement strand
TGATCCCACGCCTCGTTGGCGTCGAGCCGGAGCCGCGCCTCCGGTGCCGCCGCGCGGACGGCGGCCACCGCCGCCATATCGTAGTCGGCCCCAACACCGACCTTCAGATAAAGCACGGGATGGCCCTCTGCCACGGCGCTTGCCGCATCCTCGGCCAGCGCCTCGGGCGACTGGCCCTGCAGGAAGTGGAAATAGCCCACGTCCTCGCGCACCGCCCCACCCAGCAGATCCCAGACCGGGCGACCCAGGATCTTGCCCTGCGCGTCCAGCGCCGCCATCTCGAGCCCGTTGCGTAACTGGTTGAAATAGCGGGGCATGTTGCCGCCGAAGACGAGGAAATGCTTGCGATAGGCAGCCTGCAGCGCCGCCGCGGCGTCGAAGACCGACCGGCCCGTCATCTCGGCGCCGAGCTTTTCCAGCACCCGTTTCTGCGCCCCGGCATCGGGGGCGGCGGGGGTTTCGCCATACCCGGTGGTGCCATCTTCGCAGCCGAGCGTGATCAGGTTGACGGTAAAGGCCTCCTCGACCCCTTGCGACCAGACATAGGGCTGCCGCAGCGGCAGCCGCAGCGAGGTGACGGAGATCTCGGTGACACGGGCCATGGCGGGTACTCCTTACGCGCGGTTCGCGCAAAGGCTAGACCGGCGCGCGGCGGAGAGATCGCCGGAAAGCGCGCCGATCGGGTCGCTTCGCGACAGCGCCGCGCTGCTCAGTCCGACTTGACCAGCCGCAGATAGGGGGGATGGGCCGGGTTTCGGCGCGGCGCCCTCTCGGATGCCGCCGCCGGTTGCGCCGTTGCTTGCAGCGGCACCACCCGGCTGCGCAGGATCGAGAAGCGCCTCGGCGCCCGACCGGGTTGACCCTTCGTCAGCAGACAGCCGATGGCGCGGCTGACCTCGCCACGGTCGCCGCGCAGGGGCAGGACGACCATCCGCGCGCTCAGGTCGGGCCGTCCCAGCGTCCCCTTGGCCCGCAGCCGCAGATGCAGCCGCGCGGGTCCGGAAAACACCGCCTGCAACCCGTCGGCAAAGGCGTCGCGCGCACCCGGCAGGATCAGGGTGCTGGCCGGCATGCCGCGCACATCCATGCCCATCAGGTCCGCGAGATGCGTGCCCGCCACCCGGAACCGCGCCAGCCCCGGCGCGATCCTTTCCAGAATGAAGGTATTGGCCAGCACCGACTCGATCCGCCGCGGGTCGATATCGGCGCGCCGGGGCACCTCACCGCCGCGGCAGAGCCCCGTCCAGTAATCGAGAAACAGGGACAGCTCCGCCTCCGATCCATCGGGGGAAGCACGGAACAGGTTTACGATTCGGCCCGGATCGCATTGGGGGGACAGGGGAAGATCGTTCATCGGAAAGCCCTCACTCGGCTTGGGATACGCACTTTACACTTTCTGCGGTGGCGCCCGCCCTGGCCGGACCGGCGGTCTGTGCAATTTGCCACGGTTTTTCGACGAAATGGGCGGGAAAATCGGGAAATGGTTAACCGAGGGACGGGGCGGCGCGCCCCGATCCGCTTGCCCCGCCGCGCGGGAATGGCTAGGACAAGCGCGCACCGGGCCACGACGGCCGGGCCGGCCAGGAGGATGCGCGTGCTCAGATCAATGACGGGGTTTGCCACCGCCAAAGGGGCCCGGGACGGGCTTGCCTGGACGTGGGAACTGCGCGGCGTGAACGCCAAGGGGCTTGACCTTCGACTGCGCGTGCCCGACGGGATCGACGGGCTTGAAGCGGGCCTGCGCGCGCGGCTGGGCCATGCGCTCGGCCGGGGCAGCGTGACCCTGTCGCTGCGGCTGACGCGGGAGGAGGGTGCAGGCGCGCTTGCGGTCAATTCCGCCCATCTCGAGGATGTGCTGACTGCGCTGGCAGAGGTCGAGGCGCGCGCCATGGCACGTGGGCTGAGCCTTGCGCCCGCCACCGCCGCCGATCTGCTGGCCTTGCGCGGCGTGCTCGACACAGGCGCAGCAGAGGAGGACGCAGGCGACCTTGCCAAGCTGCTGCTTGCGGATGTGGAAGGGGTGCTGGCCGCTTTTCAGGAGATGCGAACCGCCGAGGGCGAAAAGCTGTCGCGCGTGCTGGCGGGCCAGATCGACGAGATCGAGCGGCTGACCGGCGCGGCGGCGGAGGCTGCGGAGGCGCGCAGGCCGGAAATTGAACGTACGTTCAGATCGGCGCTGGCACGCATCCTCGACGTGGCCGAGGGGGCCGACGAGGCGCGCATCGCCCAGGAACTCGCCCTGCTCGCGGTCAAGGCCGATGTGACCGAGGAAATCGACCGTCTGCAGGCCCATGTCGCCGCGGCGCGCGAGCTTCTGTCCCAGGGCAGCCCGGTCGGCCGCAAGCTCGATTTTCTTGCACAGGAATTCAACCGCGAGGCCAACACGCTTTGTTCCAAGGCGCAGAACAAGGGTTTGACGGGGGTCGGGCTGGACCTCAAGACGGTGATCGACCAGATGCGCGAACAGGTGCAGAATGTGGAATGACTGCGCGGGACGGCGGATGTCGGACCGGGGGCCTTGCCCCCGGACCCCCAGGATATTTCTGGCCAGAAGAAACACCGGGGTACGGCAGGGATGACCGATCGGCGCGGGCTTCTGATCATCCTCTCCTCGCCCTCGGGGGCCGGCAAGTCGACCCTGTCGCGGCGCCTGAGGGACTGGGACGACAGCATTTCCTTTTCGGTCTCCGCCACCACCCGAGCGCCGCGGGAGGGCGAGGTGGACGGGCAGGATTACCATTTCATGGAGGAGGGCGCCTTCAAGCGGGCGGTGGCGGCGGGCGACATGCTGGAGCATGCCCATGTCTTCGGCAATTTCTACGGCTCGCCGAGGGGCGCGGTGGAGGCGGCGATCGGGCAGGGGCGCGACGTTCTGTTCGATATCGACTGGCAGGGCGCGCAGCAGATCCAGAATTCGGTCCTGGGGCCGCATACGCTGTCGATCTTCATCCTGCCACCCTCCATCGCCGAACTGAAGCGCCGGCTGATCAGCCGCGGGCAGGACGGGCCCGAGGTGATCGCCAAGCGGATGCAGAAAAGCTGGGACGAGATCAGCCACTGGGCGGAATACGACTATGTGCTGATCAACGACGATCTGGAGGCCACCGACGCGAAGCTCAAGAGCATCGTCACCGCGGCCCGGCTGAAACGGGTGCAGCAGCCGGGGCTCAACGCCCATGTGCAGCGACTTCAACTGGAATTCGAGGAGCGGGAATGACCCTTTACACACTGGACGGCCATGCGCCGCAGATCGCCGAAGACAGCTGGGTTGCCCCCGACGCCAACGTGATCGGACAGGTGGTGCTGGAGGAGGGCGCCTCGGTCTGGTTCGGCTGCACGCTGCGGGGCGATATAGAGCGGATCGTCATAGGCGCCGGCAGCAATGTGCAGGAAAACTGCGTCATGCATACCGATGCGGGCTATCCTCTGACCATAGGCCGAGGCTGCACCATCGGCCACAAGGTGATGCTGCATGGCTGCACGCTGGGCGACAACACCCTGATCGGCATGGGCGCGACGGTGCTGAACGGCGCGAAGATCGGCAACAACTGCCTGATCGGGGCGGGTGCGCTGGTGACGGAGGGCAAGGAGATCCCCGATGGCAGCCTGGTGATGGGCATGCCGGGCAAGGTGATCCGGCAGCTTGACGCGGCCGCCATCGAGGGACTGCGGGACAGCGCCCGGCGCTACCAGCAGAACATGCGGCGCTTCCGCGACGGGCTGGCGGCGCTCTGAACGCAGGCGCGCGGATGAACGCCGACAACATCTCCTCGCTGCTCGGCGCCATTCCGTTGCCGGCGGTGCTTATCGGGCGCGGCGAGCGCATCCTGGGCGCCAATCCGCAGGCGATGGAGTTGCTGGGCCCGGGGATCGCCGGGCGTCATTTCATAACCGCCCTGCGTCAGCCCGCCACGCTGGATGCGGTCGAGGCCTGTCTAAAGGACGGCCAGCGCCGCACCACGCGCTACCTGTCCAGCGACGGCGCGCAGGACACCACCTTCATCGTCACCTGTTCGCCGGTGCATACCGAGGCGGGCGACGGCCTGCTGGTCTGCTTCGAGGACGTAACCCATCTGGAACAGGCCGGCCAGATGCGGCGCGATTTCGTGGCCAATGTCAGCCATGAGCTACGCAGCCCGCTGACCGCGCTTCTGGGCTTCATCGAAACCCTGCGCGGCCCGGCGAAGGGCGACCCGGCGGCCAGCGCGCGTTTCCTGGCGATGATGCAGGGCGAGGCGGAGCGGATGGAGCGGCTGGTGCGGGACCTGCTGTCGCTGAGCCGCGTGGAAAGCCAGGAGCGGGTGCGCCCGACCGATCCGGTGGACCTTGCCCGCGCCATCGGAACGGCGCTGCACATGCTGAAATCCGTGGCCGAGGAGAACGACGTCACGCTTGCCCCCGACCTGCCAGAGGGTCCGGTCATGGTGCCGGGCGATGCCGACCAGCTTCAGCAGGTGATCACCAACCTCACCGAGAACGCCATCAAATACGGCGGTCGCGGCAAGACCGTGCGAATATCGCTAAGTACCTCCGAGGCCGAGCCCTCGGTACGGGGGCCGGCGGCGGTGCTTTCGGTGCGCGACGAGGGGCCCGGGATCGATCCCGTGCATATCCCGCGCCTGACCGAACGCTTCTACCGCGTCGACAGCCATCGCTCGCGCGAGATGGGCGGCACCGGGCTGGGCCTGGCCATCGTCAAGCATATCGTCGGCCGCCATCGCGGCCGTCTGCGGATCGAATCGGAGCCCGGCCAGGGCAGCGAATTCCGCGTCGTCCTGCCGCGCGATCCGGCCCGGCAGCCGCGCTGAGCCTGCGACAGCTTCGCCGATCCCGGCCTCGCGGGGCGAAAATCTCCAACAAGACCGGGCCTGTCATAAAAGCGTTACATGACTGTAACAAAAGCGTCGTGCCTCGCCACTAGCAGGGCGCAGAGGCCATCGGCTTTCAATGGCCCCACGAACCGAAATCAGGAGCTATCTTCATGTCCTTTGTGAAACTGACCGCCTCTTCTCTGGCGATCGCTGCCGTTTCCGCAACCGCCGCCTCCGCCCGCGACAACGTGCAGGTCGCAGGCTCGTCCACCGTTCTTCCCTATGCCTCGATCGTGGCCGAGCTTTTCGGCGAGAACACCGATTATCCGACCCCGGTGGTTGAATCGGGCGGCTCCTCGGCCGGGCTCAAGCGCTTCTGCGAGGGTGTGGGCGAAAACACCATCGACATCGCCAACGCCTCGCGCGCAATCCGCGAGAAGGAAATCAAGGCCTGTGCCGAAAACGGCGTGACCGACATCATCGAAGTGCGTATCGGCTATGACGGAATCGTCTTCGCAAGCCAGCAGTCGGGCCCGGCCTTCACCGCGTTCCAGCCGTCTGACATCTTCAACGCCATCGGCGCCACCGTCCTGAAGGATGGCGAACTGGTCGAGAATACCTATGCCAACTGGTCGGAATTCAACGCCGACCTGCCCGATGCCGAGATCGCCATGTTCATCCCCGGCACCAAGCACGGCACCCGCGAAGTCTTTGAAGACAAGGTGCTGCTGAAGGGCTGCGAGGATACCGGCGCCATGGAAGCCATGATGGCCGGCGGCATGGATGAGGATGCCGCCGAGGATGCCTGCCTCGACGTGCGTCAGGACGGCCGTTCGGTCGATATCGACGGCGACTATACCGAGACCCTGGCCCGCATCGACGCCAACACCAACGGCATCGGCGTGTTCGGCCTCGCGTTCTACGAGAACAACACCGACAAGCTGAAGGTCGCCACCATGGGCGGCGTGTCGCCCTCGACCGAGACCATCGCCTCGGGTGAATACCCGGTGTCGCGTCCGCTCTTCTTCTACGTGAAGAAAGCCCATATCGGCGTGATCCCCGGCCTGAAGGACTATGCCCAGTTCTTCGTGGCAGACGAGATCGCCGGCCCGGGCGGCCCGCTCTCGAACTACGGCCTTGTGGCCGATCCGGAACTGGCCGAAACCCAGGAAAAGGTCGCCAATGAAGTGACCATGGGCGACAGCATGTAATCGGGCCACGGCCCGACACCGGAGGCGGCCGGTTCCGCCGCCTCCGTTTTTCCTTTCAGGACCTTATCAGTAACAAGAAGGACGGGGGCACATGCCGTTACTCTGGCTCATCCTGATCGTTCTGGCGATCGCGGTGGCAGGCTATGTCATCGGTCGCCAGAGGGCGCTGGCCAGCGCCGGCGGCGACAGCCGCGGGCTGCATTCGCTGCCCTCCTATTACGGCTCGAACGTGGCGCTGAAGGCGGTTGTGCCCTCGGCCCTGCTGCTGATCGTCTGGCTGCTGGCTCAACCGCTTTACGTCGACAGTGTGGTCTCGGACATGATCCCCGACAGCTCGGTCAAGGAAGGCTCCTCGCTGGGTCTGGTCATGGCCGAAGTGCGCCGCGCCGCCGACGGGCTCGACGCCGCCGTGGCAAAGGGGATCATGACCGAAGACGACGCCCGCAACATGCGCGCCGACTTTACCGACGTCACGCAGCGCCTGAAGGATGCAGGCTCTATCGTCACCTCCGAAGTGACCCAGCCGATCCTGCGTGCTGCGCAACGCTACCGCGTGCTCAACGCCACCGGTCATACGATCATGGCGGTCGCGGTGATCGTGCTGGCGGTGCTTGGGGCGCTTTACGGGATGAAGGAAAGCCATGCGGTCTTCCGGGCTCGCAACGTGGTGGAACAGGGGATTCACGCGCTGCTGGTCGCCGCGGCCTCGATCGCGATCCTGACTACCATCGGCATCGTGCTTTCGCTGGTCTTCAACACCATCGAGTTCTTCCGCCTCTACCCTGCGACGGACTTTTTCTTCGGCCTGAACTGGGCGCCCAGCTTCTCGGGCCGGGGGGGCAGTTCCGATCTGGGCGTGCTGCCGCTTCTGTGGGGCACCTTCTACATCTCCATCGTGGCGCTGGCCGTGGCGGTGCCGATCGGCCTTTTCGCCGCGATCTACCTTTCGGAATATGCAGGCCCCAAGGTGCGCGCCGTCGCCAAGCCGTTGCTGGAGGTGCTGGCGGGCATTCCCACCATCGTCTACGGCCTTTTCGCCCTGTTGACGGTGGGCCCGCTGCTGCTGGGCCTCTTCGGCGATGACGGCCTGGGCTGGATGCAGGCAGGCACTGCGGTGATGACGGCCGGGCTGGTGATGGGGATCATGCTTATTCCCTTCGTCTCCTCGCTGTCCGACGACATCATCAACGCCGTGCCGCAGGCCATGCGCGACGGCTCCTACGGCCTTGGCGCTACCAAGTCCGAGACGATCCGGCAGGTGGTGTTGCCGGCGGCCCTGCCGGGCATCGTCGGCGCCATCCTGCTGGCCGCCAGCCGCGCCATCGGCGAGACGATGATCGTGGTGCTGGGGGCAGGGGCCGCGGCCCGGCTTTCCCTCAACCCGTTCGAGGCGATGACGACGGTGACCGCCAAGATCGTCAGCCAACTGACCGGCGATGCCGATTTCGCCTCTCCGGAAGCGCTCGTCGCCTTTGCGCTCGGCATGACGCTCTTTGTCATCACGCTGGGGCTGAACATCTTCGCGCTCTACATCGTGCGCAAATACCGGGAGCAGTACGAATGACCGACGCGACCCTCAACGGCGGCGGCGCCCGCAAGGCCAAGTCGCTTACCGAGCAGGACGCCCGCACCCGCCGGCGCAACGCGAACGAGGCCCGCTTTCGCGCCTATGGCATCGCCGCCATCGCCGTTGGCCTGTTCTTTCTGGTGGTGCTGGCGGTGGCCATCGTCCGCTCGGGGCTGCCGGCCTTCACCAGCACGATGGCGGATGTGGAATTCACCCTGACGCAGGAGGAGTTCGATGCCGCCGAGGGCGAGCTTTTCAAGACAAAGGCCTATGAGCGGCTGTTCATTGAAAAACTGCAGGCCCAGCTGGAACAGAGTGGCATGAAGGTGGCGTTCGACGCCGCCGCGATTGAGCGGATCATGGGCAAGGTTGGCGGCACCATCCGCGAACATTACCGCGCCAACCCCGCAGATCTGGGCGAGCCGGTCAGCTTCCAACTTGCCGCCGCGTCGCGCGTCGACGGCTATTTCAAGGGCCGCGTCAGCCGCGACACCCTGCAGGACAGCCGGTTTCTGCAGCTTTCCGATCTCGATCTCGTCGATGCGCTGGAAGAGGCCGGTATCCTCCGCCAGTCCTTCAACTGGACCTTCATCACCGGCGCGGATTCGGGTGTCGACAATCCCGGCGGGGCCGGAATCGGTGCCTCGGTGGTGGGCTCGTTCTTCATGATGCTGGTGGTGCTGTTCCTGTCGCTGCCCATCGGCGTCGCCGCGTCGATCTATCTGGAGGAATTCGCGCCCAAGAACCGCTTTACC
>JAUIBJ010000119.1 GCA_030428025.1 Alphaproteobacteria bacterium | reverse complement strand
CTGACCTATTCCCGCGAAGAAGACATGGCCCATGACTACCCCCGCCAGATCGCAATGGCGCGGCTGCGGGGAAAGGTGGCGGGCGGCCGGGTCGATACGCTCGACCTCTCCATCGCCATGCCCTCTGTCATCGCCTCGCAGATGGGCCGGCAGGGTCAGACCGTGCCGGGGCCGGACAGCCAGATCGTCGCCGGGGCGTGGAATATGCCGCTGGCCATTCCCAACCACCGGGTGACCGGTTATCGCGCGCCGGCGCTGGCGCCGGTGAGTTCCTGGCGCTCGGTGGGGGCTTCCACCAACGGGTTCTTCCACAACGCCGCGCTTGATGAACTCATCCACGCCGCCGGGGCTGATCCGATGGAAGAGCGGCTGCGGCTCTGTCCCCCGGGCCCTGCCCGCAAGGTGCTGGAGGCGGTGGCCGACATGTCCGACTGGAACGGCGTTCTGGGCGACGGGCGCGGGCGCGGCGTGGCGCTGGTGGAAAGCTTCGGGGTGCCTTGTGCCGAGGTGGTCGAGGTCAGCGTCACCGGGGCGGGCATCCGGGTGGAAACCGTTTGGGTCGCGGCCGAGGTCGGGGTCGTGCTCGACCCGGTGAATTTCGACAATCAGGTGCAGGGCGCGGTCGTCTGGGGCTTGAGCCATGCGATGATGGGCGAGATCACCTATGATGGCGGCGCGGCAGAGCAGCGGAATTTCGACGCCTTCGAGGCGATGCGGATCGGCCAGTGCCCCGACATCCATGTGCGAGGGCTGGAAAACGGTGCGGCTATCCGGGGCATCGGCGAGCCGCCGGTGCCGCCCGCCGCGCCAGCGCTGGCCGGGGCAATCTTTGCCGCCACCGGCACCCGCCTGCGCGAGATGCCCTTCAATCGGTTTGTGGATTTCGCCTGAATCGGGACATTTTCGTCTAATCAACGAAATTTTCGTCGAAATTTGATATGATATCGGCGAAACGATATCCTGGATCGCCATATCGTTTTCAGGTGACGCGGCTCGCCTGGCGGTATTCCGGCCGGTCCCAGGCGCGGTTGTCGAGAATATCGGCCAGAATCGCCACCGCCGCGCTTACATCGCCTTCGTCTAGATAGAGCGGCATGAAGCCGAAGCGCATCACATCCGGCGCGCGGAAATCGCCGATCACGCCGCGCGCGATCAGTGCCTGCATCGCCGCATAGCCGTGCTCGAAGGCGAAAGAAACCTGGCTGCCGCGCCGAGCGGCCTCGCGCGGGCTGACCAGCCGCAGCGCCGGGCAGGCGGCCTCCGCCTCGGCGATGAACTGTTCGCAGAGCGCGACCGAAGCCGCGCGGATCTCGGCCATCTCGACCCCGTCCCAGACATCGAGCGCCGCCTCCAGCGCGCTCATCTGCACCACCGGCGGCGTGCCGACCCGCATCCGTTCGATCCCCGGAGCCGGGCGATAGCCCAGTTCGAACGCGAAGGGCGCATCGTGCCCCAGCCAACCGGAAAGCGCCGGCTTTGCCTTGTCGGCCAGATCGGGGCGGACATAGATGAAGGCCGGTGCGCCGGGCCCGCCATTGAGATATTTGTAGGTGCAGCCCACGGCAAATTCGCAGTTCGACCCGGCGAGATCCACCTCCATCGCCCCGGCCGAATGGGCCAGATCCCAGATCATGACCGCGCCGGCCGCCTGCGCTGCCCGGGTGATCGCCGTCATGTCATGGCGCCGCCCGGAACGGTAATCGACCTCGGTCAGCATCACCGCTGCGACGTGCTCGTCGATTGCCGCCTCCACCGCCTCGGGCTCGGCAAGCCGCAACTCGTAACCGGCGGACTTCAACGACACCAGCCCCTCGGCCATATATAGGTCGGTTGGGAAATTGCCGCTGTCCGACAGGATAACCCGCCGGTCCGGCCGCATGTCGAGCGCGGCGGAAAGCGCCTGGAAGACCTTGATCGACAGCGTGTCGCCCATCACGACAGAGCCCTCCGGCGCGCCGATCAGCCGGGCGACGCGGTTGCCCACGCGGGCGGGCTGATCCATCCAGCCACAGCTGTTCCACGCGCGGATCAGTTCCTGCCCCCATTCGGCGCGCAGCACCTCGGCCACGCGCGCCGGCACATGCCGGGGCAGCGGCCCCAGAGAGTTGCCGTCGAGATAGATCACCCCCTCGGGCAGGTCGAACAGGTCTTTCCGGGGCAGGTTCGCCATCACAGATCTCCGCGCATGTGCCAAAGTTCGGGGAACAGCTCCACCTCCAGCATCCGGCGCAGGTATGTCACCCCGCTGGTGCCGCCGGTGCCGCGCTTGAAGCCGATGACGCGTTCCACCGTGGTGACGTGGTTGAATCGCCAGCGGCGGAAGTAATCCTCCAGATCGACCAGCTTTTCGGCCAGCTGATAAAGCACCCAGTGCCGGTCCGGCGCGCGATAGATCGCCGTCCAGGCCGCCACGACGGCCTTGTCGGGCCGATGCGGTTCGCGCCGGCGGAAGGTGGCCGCGTCGAACCGCAGGTCGAGATGTTCTTCGAGCAGGTGCAGCGCCACGTGATAGAGCGTCGGCCGCTCCAGTTCCGCCTCCAAGAGTGCGTAGAGGTCGGGGCGGTGCTCGTGCACCCGCATCATCGCCGTGTTCCGGTTGCCCAGCACATATTCGATCAGCCGGTACTGATGCGACTGAAAGCCCGAGGATTGCCCGAGGCTTTCGCGGAAGGTGGTGTAGTCGCTGGGCGTCATCGTGCGCAGCACGTCCCAGGCGCCGTTGAGCTGTTCGAAGATGCGCGCGACGCGGGTGAGCAGCTTGAAGACCTGATCGTGCCGGCCCTCGGCCAGCAACCCCCGCGCGGCGTTCAGCTCGTGCAGGGCCAGCTTCATCCAGAGTTCCGAGGTCTGGTGCTGGATGATGAACAGCATTTCGTCATGGGCGTCAGACAGCGGCAGCTGCGCCGTCAGGATACGGTCGAGGCCCAGATAGTCGCCATAGCTCATCTCGCCGGCAAAACCGGTCTTGGCTCCCTCGCTGGCCGGATCGTAGCCGCCGCTCATCGCAGGATTTCGTCCGTCAGCGGGCTGTCTGGGCGGGTGAGCGCCTCAATCACGCTGAAATGGTGATGCCCGGGGTCGTAGACGGCCGAGACATCGGCCCCCCTGAGGCCCCAGACCTCCTCGATCAGCCGGGTCTGGCGCAGGAATTCGGGCCGCTCCTGCGCGCCGACCCAGGCAGTCAGGTGCACGGTTTTCAGGGGCTCCAGCGTGGCGGGGCTTTCGGCCTCTGCCTCTTCCCCGGTCAGGCGCAGCGTGTCGTTCATCTGGGTCGCCACCAGCGGGCCCAGCTGATGCAGCCCGGAGATCGAGACCACGCGCGCAAGCCGTGCCGCCACGTCCTCGGGCAGCGCGCCCGCGCACATCATCCGCGCCACCAGATGCCCGCCCGCCGAGTGTCCGGCCAGCCGGAGGGGCCCCGGCACGCGTTCGGCAGCAGTGGTGACGGCGCGGGCGATGGCCTGCGTGATCTCGGAAATCCGTGCCTCGGGGGCCAGCGGATAGCTGGGCAGCGCCACCGTCCAGCCCCGCGCGACGCAGCCCGCGGCCAGATGCGACCACGAGGACTTGTCGAACATCCGCCAGTATCCGCCATGCACGAAAACCATGAGCCCGGCGCTGACGCCCTGAGGCGCGAAGATGTCCATCCGCTCGCGCGGGCCCTTGCCATAGGCGATGTCGGCCGCAAGGCGGTTGTCGCGCTTTGCCGCCTCGCGGAAGGCGGCGGCCTCGCGTGCCCATTGTTCGGGCAGGTCCTTCGCGTCAGGCACATAGCCCATGTTGCTGAAGGCGTCGTCCCAGTCGATCATCGCAATCCTCCCCGCAGGTGGGGTCAGTGTAGCCACGGCATTAAATATTTCAAGCTTGAAATTTTATGCTTGAAGTAAAATCCCGATGCCGTATCCTTCCGCTTAGTGAACGAACGCCAGGGAGGGCAGAGAACCATGCGCGTTGCTTGTCTGGGCGGGGGGCCCGCCGGTCTTTACTTCGCCATCTCCCTCAAGCTGCGCCAGCCCGACGCCGAGGTCGTGGTGATCGAGCGCAACCGCCCCGACGACACCTTCGGCTGGGGTGTGGTGCTGTCGGACGAGACCCTCGACAACCTGCGCCAGAACGATGTGGCCAGCGCCGAGGCGATCCGGGCGCATTTCGCCTATTGGGACGATATCGCCGTGCATTACCGGGGCGAGAAGGTGGTCTCGACCGGCCACGGTTTCTGCGGCATCGGGCGCAAGCAGCTGCTGCTGCTCCTGCAGGCCCGTGCCCGTGAGTTGGGGGTGGAGCTGCGTTTCGAGACGGAAGTGGAGCACACGGCGAGCTATGCCGCCGAGTACGATCTGGTGGTCGCCTGCGACGGGCTCAACTCGAAGACGCGCGCAGACTATGCCGAGCATTTCAGGCCCGATATCGACACCCGCGCCTGCAAGTTCGTCTGGCTGGGTACGCATCAGAAATTCGACGACGCCTTCACCTTCATCTTCGAGGAAACCGACAAGGGCTGGGTCTGGGCCCATGCCTATCAGTTCGACGACGACACCGCGACCTTCATCGTCGAAACCGATCAGGCCACGTGGGAGGCTTTCGGTTTCGGCGAGATGAGCCAGGAGGAAAGCATCGCCACCTGCGAGGAGATTTTCCGCGACTATCTTGGTGGGCACAGCCTGATGTCGAACGCCCGGCATATCCGCGGGTCGGCCTGGCTCAGCTTCCCCCGTGTGCTCTGCGAGAAATGGCATCACGAGAATATCGTGCTGATGGGCGACGCTGCAGCCACGGCGCATTTCTCGATCGGCTCGGGCAGCAAGCTGGCGATGGAAAGCGCCATAGCGCTGGCGGAATATCTGACGACGAAGCCCAGCATGGAAGAGGCGTTCGAGACCTATCAGGAGGAACGGCGGCTGGAGGTGCTGCGGCTGCAATCGGCGGCGCGCAATTCGCTGGAATGGTTCGAGGAGGTGCACCGGTATCTGCATCTCGATCCCGTCCAGTTCAACTATTCCCTGCTGACCCGGTCGCAGCGGATCAGCCACGAGAACCTGCGCCTGCGAGACCCGAAATGGCTGGAAGGGGCGGAGCGGTGGTTCCAGACGCGGGCCGGGGCCCCGGAAAGTCCGGTGCGCGCGCCGATGTTCGCGCCCTATCGCTTGCGGGGCATGAGCCTTCAGAACCGCATCGTCGTCTCGCCGATGGCGCAGTACAAGGCCGAGGACGGCTGCCCCACCGACTGGCATCTCGTGCATCTGGGCGAGCGGGCCAAGGGCGGTGCGGGGCTCGTCTATACCGAGATGACCTGCGTGAGCCCCGAGGGGCGGATCACGCCCGGCTGTCCGGGGCTCTATGCGCCCGAGCATGAGGCCAAGTGGCGGCGGATCGTCGAGTTCGTCCATGAAGAAACACCGGCGAAGATCTGCTGCCAGATCGGCCATTCGGGCCGAAAGGGTTCGACCCAGCTGGGCTGGGAGGAGATGGACGCGCCGCTCGCAGAGGGCAACTGGGAGGTGATGTCGGCCTCGGCCATCCCGTGGTCCGACCGCAACCCCATGCCGCGCGCGATGACCCGCGCCGACATGGACCGGGTGCGCAACCAGTTCGTCGCGGCCACGCAGATGGCCGAGCGCGCGGGGTTCGACATGATCGAACTGCACGCCGCCCATGGCTATCTGATTTCCTCCTTCATCTCGCCCGTCTCCAATATCCGCGACGACGCCTATGGCGGCAGCCTGGAAAACCGCCTGCGCTATCCGCTGGAGGTTTTCGCGGCGATGCGCGCCGTCTGGCCCGAAGAAAAGCCCATGTCGGTGAGGATTTCCGCCAATGACTGGGTGGGCGACGACGGCGTGACGCCGGAAGAGGCGGTGGAGATCGCCAAGGCCTTCCATGCCGCCGGGGCCGATATCATCGACGTCTCGGCCGGCCAGACCAGCACGCAGGCGAAACCCGTCTATGGCCGGATGTTCCAGACGCCGTTTTCCGACCGCATCCGCAACGAGACGGGCATCGCCACCATGGCGGTGGGCAATATCTACGAGGCCGATCATGCCAATTCCATCCTGATGGCGGGGCGGGCCGATCTGGTCTGCCTCGCGCGCCCGCATCTGGCCGATCCCTACTGGGCGCTGCATGCGGGCGCGGCCATCGGCGACCGGCATGCCGACTGGCCCTTGCCCTATGTGGCCGGGCGCGACCAGCTTTGGCGGCTTGCTGACCGCGAGACCGAGGCGGTGCGGGTATGAGCATTGCCGGCAAGCACACTGTGATCACCGGCGGCGGCTCGGGCGTAGGGGCGGAGATCGCCCGCGTCTTTGCCGCCGAGGGGGCCAAGGTGACCATTCTGGGCCGCAGCTATGCCCCATTGAAGGATGTGGCGGACGAAACGGGCGCGTTGCCGCTGACGGCGGACGTGACACACCGCGGCAGCCTCGACGCGGCCCTTGATCAGGCGCGTGAAGCGCAGGGGGCCGTCGCCATTGCCGTGGCCAATGCCGGTGCCGCCCCCTCCGCCCCCTTCCGCAAGGTGACGCCAGAGGCGTTCCGTGCGTCGCTGGCGGTAAACCTCGAAGGGGTTTTCCACCTGTGGCAGGCCTGCCACGAGGAGATGGCAGAGGCGGGCTGGGGCCGGCTTGTTGCCGTCGCCTCCACCGCCGGGTTGAAGGGCTATCCCTATGTCGCGCCCTATTGCGCCGCGAAGCACGGCGTTGTGGGCCTCACCCGCGCCTTGGCGCAGGAGCTGGGCCGCAGCGGGCTCACCGTCAACGCCATTTGTCCCGGTTTCATCGACACGCCGCTTCTGGCAAGATCCATCGAGGCGATCACCGCCATGACCGGCAAGACCGACGCCGAGGCCCGCGCCCAGCTTGTCGCCGGAAACCCGCAGAAACGCTTTGTCGGGACGGGCGAGGTGGCGGGCGCCGCGCTCTGGCTCTGCTCGGACGCGGCAGCTTCGGTGAGCGGTCATGCTCTATCCCTGTCGGGGGGCGAAGTATGACCGTGTCGCGCGCGAAAGAGGCCCGCGCCCCGGCCGCCAAACAAAGCCTGCGGCTTTGGCTGCGCATCCTCAAGGTGCAGCGGATGGTCGAGTCCGAGCTGCGCGAGCGACTGCGGCGCGAGTTCGACACCACGCTGCCGCGCTTCGACGTGATGTCGGCACTGTATCGGTATCGCGACGGTATGAAGATGAGCGAGCTGTCTCGTGCGCTGAAGGTCTCGAACGGCAATGTCACCGGCATCGTCGACCGGCTGGCCGAAGATGGCCTCGCCCGTCGCGTGCCCGTGCCCGGCGACCGGCGCGCGGCGATGGTGCGGCTTACCGCGCGGGGCGCGGAACAATTCGAGGAACAGGCCGCCGCGCACGAGCTTTGGGTGCATGACATCCTTGGCGGGCTCGAAGGCGAAGAGGCCGCGATGATCGCCGACATGTTGAAACACGCCCTTGTGGAAGGACAGGACGATGCGTAGCGACGTGACCCATTTCCAGTGCAGTATCGAGGACGGGATTGCGCGCTTGGCGCTCGACCGGCCCGAGCGGAAGAATCCGCTGACCTTTGACAGCTACGCCGAACTGCGCGACTGGTTCCGAGATCTTCATTATGCCGATGACGTGAAGGCCGTGGTCTTTCTGCCCAATGGCGGCAATTTCAGCTCGGGCGGCGATGTGCACGAGATCATCGGCCCGCTGACGAAGATGAGCATGAAGGAAATGCTGCGCTTTACCCGGATGACGGGCGATCTGGTCAAGGCGATGGTGAATTGCGGAAAGCCGGTGATTGCGGCGGTGGACGGCGTCTGTGCCGGGGCGGGGGCGATCATCGCGATGGCTTCAGATATGCGGATCGCCACGCCGCAAGCGAAGACGGCGTTCCTCTTCACCCGGGTGGGGCTTGCCGGTTGCGACATGGGGGCCTGCGCGATCCTGCCGCGCATCATCGGGCAGGGGCGGGCGGCGGAGCTGCTTTATACGGGCCGTTCGATGAGTGCGGAAGAAGGACAAGACTGGGGCTTCTTCAGCCGGTTGGTGGACGCGGATGCACTGGAGCCGCAAGCGATGGAGATGGCCCGTCGCATCGCCGCCGGCCCCGGTTTCGCGCATATGATGACCAAGACGATGCTGGCGCAGGAATGGGCGATGTCGATCGAACAGGCGATCGAGGCCGAGGCGCAGGCACAGGCCATCTGCATGCAGACAGAAGATTTCGTGCGCGCCTACAACGCGTTTGTAGCAAAGGAAAAACCGGTCTTCGAGGGGGATTGATGGCCGACCGCAGCTATCTCGACTGGCCGTTCTTCGAGCCCCGCCACAAGGCCCATGCGGAGGGGCTGGAAGGCTGGTGCAAGTCGCTTGGGGTAGA
>JAUIBJ010000784.1 GCA_030428025.1 Alphaproteobacteria bacterium | reverse complement strand
CCTACCGCGCGACCGGGCCGGCTGGGCCCGGCTCTGCCGGCTGATCAGCAAGGGGCGGCTCAGGGCCGAGAAGGGCGACTGCCGCCTGAGCGTGGCCGACCTGCTGGAAGGGGGCGAGGGGCTGGCCCTGCTGTTGCACCCGCCGGAAGGGAGCGACCGGCGCGACTGGGCGCGGCAGGCCAAGCGGCTCATTTGCCGCTTCGGCACCGACATGCATCTTGTTCTCGCCCCGCGCTATGACGGGCAGGACGGGCCGCGCTTTGACCGGCTCGCCGATCTGGCCCGCCGGCTGGGTCTGCCCGCCATCGCCTCGGCCGCGCCGATGATGCACCATGCCCGCCGCCGGCGGCTGGCCGATGTGCTGACCGCCATCCGGCAGGGCCGGCGGGTGGAGGAACTGGGCCGGGCGGCGCTTGCCAACGGCGAACGCCGCCTGCGGAGCGAGGCCGAGATGCTGCGGCTTTTTCGGGGGCACGAGGCGGCGGTGTGCCGGGCGGGCGCGCTGGCCGAAACCCTCACTTTCTCGCTCGACGAGCTGCGCTATGAATACCCCAGCGAACTGTCGGGCGGCGAGACCCCGGCCGACCGCCTGCGCCGGCTGGCCCATGAGGGGCTGCGCTGGCGCTATCCGTCCGGGGCGCCGGAGAAGGTGCGCGCGATGATGGCGCATGAGCTGGCATTGATCGCCAGGCTGAACTACGAGCCCTATTTTCTGACCGTGCATGACATCGTGGCTTTCGCCCGGTCGCGCGGCATCCTTTGCCAGGGGCGCGGCTCGGCGGCCAATTCGGTGGTCTGCTATTGCCTGGGTGTGACCAGCGTTTCCCCCGAAACCGGCACCATGGTGTTCGAGCGTTTCGTTTCCGAAGCGCGCGACGAGCCCCCCGATATCGACGTCGATTTCGAACACGAGCGGCGCGAGGAGGTGATCCAGCATATCTATGAGCGCTACGGCCGGCACCGCGCGGGGCTTTGCGCCACGGTGATCCACTATCGCGGCAAACGGGCGATCCGCGAGGTGGGTCGCGCCATGGGACTGAGCCAGGACACGGTCGGCGCGCTGTCCTCGCAACTCTGGGGCTTCTTCGCCGCCGGTATATTGGAACGTCGGCGCCTGCAGGAAATCGGGCTCGACCCCGACGATGCCCGCCTGCGCCAGACGATGGAGCTTGTGCGCGAGATCGAGGGTTTCCCCCGCCACCTCAGCCAGCATGTGGGCGGCTTCGTCATCACCGAGGGGCGGCTCGACGAACTGGTGCCGATCGAGAACGCCACGATGGAAGACCGCACCGTCATCTGCTGGGACAAGGACGATATCGACGCGCTCGGCATCCTCAAGGTGGACGTGCTGGCGCTGGGGATGCTGACCTGCATCCGCAAGGCGTTCGACCTGCTCCGGCAGCACCACGGCACCGATTACACGCTGGCCACCCTGCCGCCCGAGGACCCGAAGGTTTATGACATGCTGTGCAAGGCCGACAGCGTCGGCGTCTTTCAGGTGGAAAGTCGGGCGCAGATGAACTTTCTGCCCCGGATGCGCCCGCGCAACTTCTACGATCTGGTGATCGAGGTGGCGATCATCCGCCCCGGCCCCATCCAGGGCGACATGGTGCACCCCTATATCCGCCGCCGGAACGGCGAGGAGGCGGTGGAATTTCCCTCCGACGAGCTGGGCCAGGTGCTGGGCAAG
>JAUIBJ010000118.1 GCA_030428025.1 Alphaproteobacteria bacterium | reverse complement strand
CTCGCCGTTCCGGCCGAACGCGGCACCGATGTCGTCGGCGGCCGGCCTGTGGCGGGCGAGGACGATCACCCGAGCAAATGGGCGGACCGGGAATGACGGCAGGGAGACCATGAACGCCGGCGACAGGATCGACGCCGCCCGCGGTCTTCTGGCCGAGGCGATGCGGGAACTGTCCGAGGCGCTCCGGCACGAACGCGGCCGCCGGCGCGGGGCGTTGACCCGCGATCTTTGGCAGGTGCGGCGGATGACCGGCGGGGCCGAGGGCTGTTTCAGCCGGTTCGGCCAGGACTGGTTCGTCGACAGTTTGCTGCACGGAAAGACAGGCGGCGTCTTCGTCGATGTCGGCGGCTATGACGGCGTACGCGGCTCAAATACGCTGTTCTTCGAACTCATGCGCGGCTGGACCGGCCTGCTGATCGAACCGGTACAGCAAAGTTTCGAGGCCGCCCGCGCGCGCCGTCGCTGCGCCTGTCTGAACTGCGCCATCGCCGACCGCCCCGGCATGGCCGACTTCCTGCAAGTCGACAGGGGGTATGCGCAGATGAGCGGACTTCTGTCGAGCTATGCCGCCGATGTTCTGAAAACCGTGCGGACCAATCCTGAGCACCGCGAAACCCTAACCCGGGTGGAAACCCGGACGCTGGCCGCGGTTCTGGAGGAGAACGGGCTGCAAAGGATCGACTATCTGTCGCTGGATGTCGAGGGCGGCGAACTGCCGATCCTGACGACATTTCCCTTCGACCGCTTCGACATCGCCGTCTGGAGCATCGAGAACAATCGGCAGACCAAGGCGATCCGCGACGTCATGACGGCAGCCGGGTATCGCCTGGCCGAGCTTCTTGGCGTCGACGAGATCTATGTCCGCGACGCGCAATAGCGGGGCGCGGACCAAGGCTTGCGCGGGCCGGGCATTGCCGCCAAGATCACTGCAAGAGCCACCGCCTGACGCGAAACGGGACGATCGATGACCCAGAAGGCGCAACGAATACGACCGAAACCGCCTTCCGGACCCGCCCGTGGGGCCGGAAAGGCTGTGTCGCTGCTGGACCGGGCGATCGAGGCGCAGACCGCAGGCGACCTGAAGTCGGCCAAGGGCTTTTACTACAAGCAGCTTGCCGCCCGGCCCGATGACGACCGCTCCTGGACCAACCTTGGCGGAATCCTGCGCCGCGAGGGCCGGCGCGAGGCCGCGCTGGCAGCGCAGCGGCGCGCCCATGCTCTGGCCCCCGACCGGCTGCCCGTGCGCCATAACTTCGCCAACGCCCTCGACGATTGCGGGCTGCATGACGAGGCCGCCGCGCTGCGCCGCGGGTTGCTGCGGGAAAATCCCGACAACCCCGAAATCACGCAGCTTCTGGTCCGCTCGCTGCGTTCCTCGGGCGCCGAGGCGGAGGCGCTGGAGATCGCCCTTGCGGCCCGACAGCGGTTTTCCGATCACGCTATGCTGGGCCTCGAAACCGCTGTGACCCAACTGCTGATGGGAGACTACGCGGCAGGGTTCGAAAGATATGCCGCCCGCTGGGAGACAGACAAGGTGACCCGGCCCAAGACGTCGCTGCCGCACTGGACCGGCGGCGACATATCCGGCAAGCGGGTTCTCGTCATGTATGAGCAGGGTTTCGGCGACACGATCAATTTCCTGCGATACCTGCCCCATCTCGGCGAGTTGGGCGCGCGGGTCTCGTTCCTGAGCAAGGGGCCGACGGAGCGGCTCCTTTCCGGGCTCTCCGGCGCCGAGACGGTGGTCACCGGGTCCCCGCCTGTCCGGGATTTCGACTGCTGGGCCAGCATCCTCGACATCCCCGCCGCCTATCACCGCACGCATTCGGAGGTGCCGCCGCCGATTCCGCTGCACCTGCCTGACGACAGTCGCGCGCGGGCGCGAGAGATCGTTCGCCCTCATGCCGACCGCTTCAAGGTGGGCGTCGTATGGTCGGGCTCGGCCACCAACGAACGCAATGCCATGCGGTCCTGCCATCACCGCAAGTTCCTGCGCCTCGCCGATATCGAGGGCGTGCAGCTGTTTTCCCTTTACAAGGGCCCTTTCCTCGCGCGCTATCATGCCGACGGCACCGCCGCCTTCGTGATCGACGCCGCCAGCGACGACCGGGATCTCGCCGATTGCGCGGCGATGATCGACCAGATGGATCTGGTCATCACCATCGACACCGTTACGGCCCATATCGCCGGATCGCTGGGCAAGGAGGTCTGGACGCTTCTGCATTGGGAGCCGTTCTGGCTTTATGGCTCTTCGGGCGACACTACGCCGTGGTATCCGACAATGCGGCTTTACCGGCAAAGCGTTCCGGATGACTGGGACGAGCTGTTCGCACGCCTGCGCGTCGATCTGGCAAAGCGCACCGGAACCGGCGAGAAGGCCGGCTGATGGACATCCTCGCGCCCGTTTCGGCAGGCGAGCTTCTCGACAAGCTTTCCATCCTGCGCATCAAGACGGCGCGGATCGCCGATCCGGACAAGCTGGCCAATATCGCGCGCGAGCGCGCGGCGCTGGCGGAACTGGCAGCAGGGGCACTGCCCCGGTCGCCAGAACTGGACGCGCTGGAAGAGGCGCTGCAGGAGGTCAATTCCGAGCTTTGGGAAATAGAGGACGCGATCCGGGCCTGCGAGGCGCGGCAGGATTTCGGCGCCGGGTTCGTCGAGCTGGCGCGCGCCGTCTATCTGACCAATGACCGCCGCGCCCGGATCAAGCGGGACATCAACGATCTGCTTGGCTCGACGATCGTGGAGGAAAAATCTTATGCCCGGTACGGGCGCGAGTGACCTCTGGCATCGGCACCGGCAGCAGGGCCTGACCGAACGCTTGGCCGGCATCCCGTTTTCGAATTACCCGTAATCCGACGGCCCGGTGCGGGCCTCACTTCCTCTCGACCGGCTTGACCAGCCTGGACGGGCGAAGCTCTTCGGCCGCCTCGAAAAGCGAAAAGGTCTGGTTGACATAGTTGGCGACGCCGGAAATCCGCTTCATGTACTCGTCAAGCTCGGCCGTGCGCTCTGCCTCGACAAGCTGCACCGGACGGTCCTGCGGGCGGGTTTCGAAGTGAACGTAGAAGAGAGGCTCGCCGCGTTTCAGCACCAGCGGTTTCGAGGTATCGACCCATTCGAAGGCCCACATCAGCGGCCGGGGCCAGACATGAACGGGAAACCGCCCGCCGATGGTCAGACCGGGCAGCGGTTCGGACCGGTAATGCATGAATGGCGCAAGCTGGCTCATGAAAACGGGTTCGTCAGCCACGAAGACATAGGGCAGCATCAGTTGAAAGACCGGCCGGTCGGGAAAACGCCATTCGGGCTCGCCCGTCATCCGCAGGATCTGGGTGATGGCCTTCTGCTTCAGCGCACTGCGCGAACCGGCGAGATTGCGCAGCGCCGGCCGCCCCTCGGCGTCGCGCTGGAACTGGAATTCGAGGTCAAAGGGGCAGGCCACCTCGAAATACCGGCTTTCCAGATTGATCACCGCCGGGCAGCGTGCCGCGGATTTCGCGTGCGTGCGGTTCGTGTCCGGTGTGCGCACCCGCTTGGGCGCATCGTAAATGACGCCGGCCCGTGTATCGGTCAGAAGCCAGCCGACCCGGACGGGGCCACGCGTCTCTTCACGTGCTTCGGTGGGGTCGTTGAGGGATATGGAAATCTGCATCGACCGATCCTGTCTCACTTCCGGATACCGGAGGCCAAGCTAGCCCGGATTGCCACCCCCTGCAAAGCGTCAACATCCGACATCATCGGAATTTCGGCGGGACCCGTGGCGCCGCGCCCTCGCCCGGCTTGACGCGGACACGGGATCGCGCCGCCACGTTTTTGATCAAATTCCCTTGGCAGCGCCGTGGAAATGGTTTTATTTGGGCGCGCATGACACAGCGGGGCGCCAGATGGAGCTTGCAGACCTACAGACGATCCGGGTTGCCGCCTGCGATCTGAACGGCCAGATGCGGGGCAAGCGGGTGCCGGCCAGCTATGCGCCCAAGCTTGACGACGGCGCCGTGCGCATGCCGCTTTCGGCGCTCAACCTCGACATCTACGGCGCCGATATCGAAAACTCGCCGCTGGTCTTCGAGACCGGCGATGCCGACGGCATCCTCAAGCCCACCGGGCGCGGGCCCGTCCCCCTGCCCTGGCTCGACACGACGCAGCCGCTGGTGCCGATGACGATGTATCACGATGACGGACGCCTCTTCGAGGGCGACCCGCGCCATGCGCTGGAGGCGGTGCTGGGCCGCTATGCCGAGCGCGGCTGGCAGGTGACTGCTGCGACCGAGTTGGAATTCACCCTGGTCGACGACAGCGGCACGGATCTGGCCCCCGTGCGCAACCCCCAGACCGGGCGGCGCAGCCAGGCGCCCGGCATCCTGTCAATGACCCATATGGACGCCTTCGACGGCTTCCTGTCGGCGCTTTACGATGGCTGCGCGGCGATGGGCATCCCGGCCCAGACCACCACCAGCGAATCCGGCATCGGCCAGTTCGAGATAACGCTGCATCATCAGGATGCGCTACGCGCGGCCGATGATACTTGGCTTTTCAAGGCGCTCATCCGCGGGGTGGCGCGGCGGCAGGGGATGGCGGCGACCTTCATGGCCAAACCCTTCCCCGGCGATGCGGGCAACGGGATGCACATGCATTTCTCGGTCACCGATACCGAGGGGCGCAACGTCTTCGACGATGGCGGACCCAATGGCAGCGCCACGCTGGCCTCGGCCGTGGCCGGCTGCATAGAGGGAATGGCGGGCGCCACGCTGATCTTTGCGCCCCATGCCAACAGCTATGCGCGGCTGGTGCCCGGGGCGCATGCGCCCACAGCCATCTGCTGGGCCTACGAGAACCGCACGGCCGCGCTGCGCATTCCCGGCGGACCGCCCGCCGCCCGACGGATCGAGCACCGCGTCGCCGGCGGCGACATCAACCCCTATCTGATGTTCGCGGCGGTGATGGGCGCGGCGCTGATCGGGGTGGAGGACGGGCTTGACCCGCCGCCACCGATCACCGGCAACGCCTATGATCAGCACCTGCCGCAGCTGGAACCCGACTGGTCCAGCGCCATCGACCGGTTCGAGACCGACCCGATGATCGCGCGCATCTTCCCTGCGGAACTGATCCGCAATATGGTGATGACCAAGCGGCAGGAACTGCGCCTTCTGGCCGAGATCCCCGAGACGCGCCACTGGGAGGTCTATCTCGGCACGGTCTGAGCCGGCCCTTGCGGACCACGGGGTTTCTGCGCTATCCTGAATTTGATCAAATTACAGGTGAGAGATGAAGATCGGCATCCTGATGACGGGCCATGCGATCCCCCAGCTGGAAGCGGCGCGGGGCGATTACGACGCCATGTTCGAAACCCTTCTGGCCGGGCGGGGCTTTGCCTTCCGGCGCTATGACGTGGTCGATGGGGAGTATCCGCAAAGCCCCGGCGAGTGCGATGGCTGGCTGATCACCGGCTCCAAGCACGGCGCCTACGAGGACCACCCCTGGATCCCGCCGCTGGAGGAGTTCATCCGAGCGGTCCATGCCGACGGGCGGCCGATGATCGGCGTCTGCTTCGGCCATCAGATCATCGCCCAGGCACTTGGCGGCAAGGTGATCAAATATCCCGGCGGCTGGTCGGTGGGGCGCACGGAGTATGAGATCGAGGGCGACACGATGGCACTCAACGCCTGGCATCAGGACCAGGTGGTCGAGCCACCCGAGGGGGCGACGGTGATCGGATCCTCGCCGTTCTGCGCCAACGCCGCGATGCTCATCGGCGACCGGATCCTTACGATCCAGCCGCACCCGGAATTCGATGCCGAGATCGTCGACTATCTGATCCGCCTGCGCGGCAAGGGCGTGGTGCCCGACGATCTTCTGGAAGGCGCCGCCGCACGCCTCGACGCCCCCACCGACGCGGCCCGCTTCGCCGACCGGATGGCGCGTTTCTTCAAGGGAGCCTGATATGGCCGACTGGACCGACAAACTGCCCGAAGCCGCCCGCGCCTTTCTGGAGGGCCGCCGCCTTGACGAGGTCGAATGCGTGATCGCCGACCTGCCCGGCATCGCCCGGGGCAAGGCGGTGCCGGCGTCGAAATTCGCGCGGCAAAAGCATTTCCATCTGCCCGACTCGATCTTCTACCAGACCATCACCGGCGACTGGGGCGAGGCGGCGGGCGAGGAAGGCTTCATCGAGCGCGACATGATCCTGACACCGGACATGTCCACCGCCACCGCCGCCCCCTGGACGGGCGACTGGACGCTGCAGGTGATCCACGACGCTGCCGACCGCGACGGTGATCCGATCCCCTTCGCGCCGCGCAACGTGCTCAAGCATGTGGTGGACCTTTACAAGGCGCGCGGCCTGAAACCGGTGGTGGCACCCGAGATGGAGTTTTATCTCATCGCCCGCAACCTCGACCCCGCCAAGGAGATCGAGCCGATGACCGGCCGCTCGGGACGGCCCGCCGCCGCCCGACAGGCCTATTCGCTGACCGCGGTCGACGAGTTCGGCCCGGTCATCGACGACATCTACGATTTCGCCGAGGCGCAGGGCTTCGAGATCGACGGCATCACTCAGGAAGGCGGCGCCGGGCAGCTGGAGATCAACCTGCGCCACGGCGATCCGGTCAAGCTGGCCGACGAGGTGTTCTATTTCAAGCGGCTCATCCGCGAGGCGGCGCTCAGGCATGACTGTTTTGCCACCTTCATGGCCAAACCCATCGCCGAAGAGCCGGGCAGCGCCATGCATATCCACCATTCGATCATGGAGATCGACACCGGGCGCAACATCTTTGCCGGGCCGCAAGGGGGCGAGACCGACGCCTTCTATCACTTCATCGGCGGGCTGCAGACGCATCTGCCCTCGGCCATCGCCGTGCTGGCACCTTACGTCAATTCCTACCGCCGCTACGTCAAGGACCACGCCGCGCCGATCAACCTGGCCTGGGCGCGCGACAACCGCACCACCGGCCTGCGCGTGCCGCTGGCCCCGCCCGAGGCGCGCCGGGTCGAGAACCGGCTGGCGGGGATGGACTGCAACCCCTATCTGGGCATCGCCGCCAGCCTCGCCTGCGGCCTTCTTGGGCTGATGAACGAAACCCGACCCGACCCGCAATTCCGCGGCGATGCCTATGAAAGCGATGCCGACATTCCCAACGTGCTGGGCAACGCGCTCGACATATTCGACGAGGCCGAGGAATTGCATAGCGTCCTAGGGCCGGACTTCGCCCGGGTTTATTCCATCGTCAAGCGGGCCGAGTACGAAGAGTTCCTTCAGGTGATCAGCCCGTGGGAGCGGGAACACCTGCTCTTGAACGTCTGACGGCGCACCCGCGCCGAACGGGAACCGAATGAACCTGCTCTATTCCAACGACCGCCCCGGTGAATACCCGCCAAGCTGGTACGCCGCGACCGCCACGCCACCCGAGCCCTTCGGCGAACTGCGCGGCGACCTTCGGGCGGATGTCTGCGTGGTGGGGGCGGGCTACACGGGCCTGTCGGCGGCGCTGCATCTGGCCGAGCGGGGCTATGACGTTGTGCTGGTCGAGGCGCACCGCATGGGCTTTGGCGCCTCGGGGCGCAATGGCGGCCAGCTTGGCAGCGGCCAGCGGATGGATCAGCATTACGTGGAAAAGCTGATGGGCCCCGACGATGCGGCCAAACTGTGGGACCTGGCCGAAGAGGCCAAGGCGCTGGTGAAGTCGCTGATCGACCGGCACGGGATCGACTGCCACCTGAAACCCGGCATCGCTCATCTGGGCTTTTCCGCCGGAGAGGTGGCCGAGGAACATGCCTATGCCGACCATCTGGCCGAGCGCTACGGCTATCCGCATCTGGAAAAGCTGGATCGCGAGGCCGCGCAGGCGCTCTGCCCCTCGCCGAAATATGTGGGCGGCACGCTCGACATGACAGCCGCGCATCTGCACCCGCTGGCCTATGCCTTCGGGCTGGCGCGGGCGGCAAGGGCGGCGGGCGTGCGGATTTTCGAACGCAGCGAGGTGCATCGGATCGCGCCGGGTTCGCAGACCCTGGTGCAGACGGGCAAGGGCCGGGTGCGGGCCGATCACGTGATCCTGGCCTGCAACGGCTATCTGGGCGGGCTCGACCGCAAGGTCGCGGCGCGGGTGATGCCGATCAACAATTTCGTGGTGGCGACAGAGCCCTTGGGCGCCGACGCCGACCGGGTGCTGGCGCGCGACGTGGCCGTCGCTGATACCAAGTTCGTGGTGAACTATTTCCGCCTCAGCCACGACAGGCGCCTGCTGTTCGGTGGCGGCGAGACCTATGGCTACCGCTTCCCCGACGACATCGCCGCGCTGGTGCGCAAGCCGATGACCGAGATCTTCCCGCATCTTCGGGATGTGCGCATCGACTATGCCTGGGGCGGGACG
>JAUIBJ010000117.1 GCA_030428025.1 Alphaproteobacteria bacterium | reverse complement strand
ATCTGCAATCCGACGCACGGATGCTGGCGGAAGAGTTTGCCGGCCCAACCCTGTTCTGGGGCGGGGCCTGGCTGATGGTGAGCCTTTTGGTGATCGGGTTTTGCCTGCGTCACGGGCTGGGCCGGCCCAGCAACATCGCCTGGCGCTGATCCGGGCTAGAGCAGTTTGTCGATTACCGCCTTCAGACGCGCCTGCGCGCCCTCCACGTCGTAAAGCTTGTCGAGGCCGAAGAGGCCGAGGCGGAAGGTCATGAACCCCTCGGGCTCGTCGCAGGCCAGCGGCACGCCGGCGGCGATCTGCACGCCTTCGGCGGCAAACTTCTTGCCGTTCTGGATCTCGGGGTCGGTGGTGTAGCTGACCACCACGCCCGGCGCGCCGAAGCCTTCGGCGGCGACCGAGGTCACGCCCTTTTCCGCCAGCATGGCGCGGACGCCGTTGCCGAGCGCCCATTGCGCCTTCTGCAGCTTGTCGAAGCCGTACTCTTTCGTCTCGACCATGGTGTCGCGGAAGCTGCGCAGGGCATCCGTGGGCATGGTGGCATGATAGGCATGGCCGCCGGTCTCATAGGCCTGCATGATCTGGCGCCATTTCTTCAGGTCGATGGCGAAGCTGTTCGAGGTGGTGTTTTCCAGCCGTTCCAGCGCCCGGTCGGACATCATCACCAGACCGGCCGAGGGCGAGGCGGACCAGCCCTTTTGCGGGGCCGAGATCAGCACGTCGACGCCGGTCTTCTCCATGTCGACCCAGGCGCAGCCCGAGGCGATGCAATCGAGCACCATCAGTGCGCCCACCTCATGCGCGGCCTCTGCCAGCCGGGTCACATAGTCCTCGGGCAGGATGATGCCCGCAGAGGTTTCCACATGCGGCGCGAAGACGGCATCGGGCTTCGCTTCGCGGATCTTCGCGACCACCTCGTCGATGGGTGCGGGCGCGAAGGGGGCCTGCGGGCCGTTGCCGGTTTGCCGGGCCATGCAGACGGTGGTTTCGGCCGTGAATTGCCCCATGTCGAAAATCTGCGACCAGCGGTAGGAGAACCAGCCGTTGCGCACGATCAGCGCATGGGCGCCCGCGCCGAACTGGCGCGCCACCGCCTCCATCGCGTAGGTGCCGCCGCCGGGGACGATGGCCACGCCCTTTGCGTTGTAAACCTCCTTCAGCATCGCGGAGATGTCGCGCATCACCTGCTGGAAGGCCCGGCTCATGTGGTTGAGCGAGCGGTCGGTGAAAACGACGGAATATTCGAGCAGGCCGTCGGGATCGATATCGTCGCGCAGGGCGGTCATGGGCTGTCTCCTTGTCCTTTGCGGCGAGTGCTAGCGCGGGCGGGGCGGAAGCGCAAAGGCTTATTCAGCCGATCGGGCCGGGGCGGCGTTCTTCCGAGAGCATCACATTGGCCTCCACGTCGCCCACCCCGGGCAGCATCATGATCCGCCGCCGCAGCACGCGCTCGAAATCGGAAATGTCGCGGGCCACGACGCGCAGGCGATAGTCGTAAAGCCCGAGGATGTGCTCGACCGTCTGTACCTCGGGGATGGCCGAAACCGCGCGCTCGAAATCGTCGATGCTGACCCGGCCCTTGGTGGCGAGCTTCACGCCCAGAAAGACGGTCACGCCGAAGCCCAGCCGGTCATGGTCGAGATCGAGCCGCTGGCCCTTGATCACCCCGCTGTCGTGAAGCCGGCGGATGCGGCGCCAGGTGGCGGGCTGGGACAGCCCCAGCTTGCGGCCCAGCGTGCTGGCCGACTGGGTGGCGTCGCGGACCAGTTCGCGCAAGAGCCGGCGGTCGGTGGTGTCGAGTTCGATCACAGCGGCAGGATCTCGTCCGACTTGATGCGCGCCACATGCATCAGCGCCTCGATATCGGCGATATGCGGCAGGGAGAGGATCGCGCTGCGGTAGATCTCCTGATAATGGGCCATGTCGCGGGCGATGACCGAGAGGCGCAGATCGACCCGGCCCAGGAAGGTCTGGATTTCCACCACCTCCGGCACCTCGCGGGCGGCGGCGAGAAATTCGTCGAAGGCGCGCGGGTGGGATTTCTCCAGCGTCACCCGCAAGCTGACCTCCACCTCATAGCCGAGCGCGCGCCAGTCGATCACCGCCCGGTTGGCGCGGATGACGCCTGCGGATTTCATGCGGTCGAGCCGGCGGGCGCAGGTGGCGGGCGTGACGCCGGCGCGTTCGGCCAGTTCAGCCACGGGCAGGGCGGCGTCGTGCTGATAGTGGCGCAGGAGGCGGCGATCCGTATCGTCGAGCATTATTTTTTCCAGTTTTCGGAATATCGAGAATGAATATCACGCGATATCCGGAAAGACACGCTCTTTCGATGTGATTTTTCGGCGGGATAGGAAGATTGTGCCCCCATCAACGAAAGAGGAGACGAAACATGCGTGTCTATTACGATCGCGATTGCGACATCAACCTGATCAAGGACAAGAAGGTGGCCATCCTGGGCTATGGCAGCCAGGGCCACGCCCATGCCCTGAACCTGCGCGACAGCGGCGCCAAGAATGTGGTCGTCGCCCTGCGCGAGGGCTCGCCCAGTGCAAAGAAGGCCGAGGGCGAGGGGCTGAAGGTCATGGAGATCGCCGAGGCCGCGGCCTGGTGCGACCTGATGATGTTCACCATGCCCGACGAACTGCAGGCCGACACCTGGAAGCGCTATGTCAAGGACAACATCAAGCCCGGCGCGGCGATTGCCTTCGCCCACGGCCTGAACGTGCATTTCGGTCTGATCGAGGCGCCCGACAATATCGACGTGATCATGATGGCGCCCAAGGGCCCCGGCCACACGGTGCGCGGCGAATATGTCAAGGGCGGCGGCGTGCCCTGCCTTGTGGCGGTTCATAACGACGCGTCGGGCAAGGCGCTGGAGATCGGCCTGTCCTATTGCTCGGCCATCGGCGGCGGGCGCTCGGGCATCATCGAGACCAATTTCCGCGAGGAATGCGAAACCGACCTCTTCGGCGAGCAGGCGGTGCTGTGCGGCGGTCTGGTCGAGCTGATCCGGATGGGCTTCGAGACGCTGGTCGAGGCGGGCTATGCGCCCGAAATGGCCTATTTCGAATGCCTGCACGAGGTGAAGCTGATCGTCGACCTGATCTATGAGGGCGGCATCGCCAACATGAACTATTCGATCTCGAATACGGCGGAGTACGGCGAATATGTTTCGGGCCCCCGCGTGCTGCCGCGCGAGCGCACCAAGAAGGAGATGAAGGCGATCCTGAACGACATCCAGTCGGGGGCCTTCGTGCGCGACTTCATGCAGGAAAACGCCGTGGGTCAGCCCTTCTTCAAGGGCACGCGGCGGATGAACGATGCCCACCAGATCGAGGAAGTGGGCGAGAAGCTGCGCGCCATGATGCCTTGGATTTCCGCCGGCAAGATGGTGGACAAGGCGAAGAACTAACCCTTGCCAGTCCCACCCGGCCTCGGTGTCGCGAGGCCGGGTCACTGTCAGGTATCAGCAGGGGTTCCCTTGCTGTCCTTGTCCCGTGCGAGCGTGGATTTCGTCGCGTGGGGATCCTTCTTCCGTTTGTCCACGCGGAACTTGCTCAACAGAGCGAAAACAAGCGCCGCGCCAAGTGTCAGAACGATAAGTGTGATAACGATGGGAAAGTCCAAGAGCGGCCTCCTTCCTTTGTCTGATCTGTCGGGACAACCGGCTCTGCGGCGCTTCGTTCCGGGGGGTGCGACGCAATGACTGACATCGCGCCGGTCAACTGGCTGAGGATCGTGGTCCTGGCGGCGATCTGGGGCGCTTCCTTCATGTCTGTGTCGGTGGCGCTCGAGGGCGTGGGGCCGCTGACGGTGGCGGCCGCGCGGCTGAGCCTCGGGGCAGCGTTCCTTGTGATCCTGTCCTTCGCCACCGGTCACTTGCTGCCCCCGCTTAGGGGCCGGCCGGCGGGGCGCATCTGGGCCTTCGTGCTGGCGATGGCGCTTTTCTCCAACGCCATGCCCTTCGCGCTGCTCAGTTGGGGGCAGCAGGTGGTGGCCTCGGGCTTTGCGGGGGTCTGCATGGCGGTGGTGCCGCTTCTGGTGCTGCCGCTCGCCCATGTCTTCGTGCCGGGCGAGGTGATGACGCTGCGCCGGTTGGCGGGGTTCGCCATCGGTACGGGCGGCGTGATCGTGCTGATCGGGCCCGGGGCCTTCGCCTCGACCGGCGAGAGCTTCGAGAGCCTCGCCAAGCTCGCCTGCGTGGGGGCGGCCTGCTGCTATGCTCTGGGCGGCATCTTCACCCGGCTTTGCCCGGCGGTCGATCTGCTGGCGCTGGCGACGGCAGTGCTGCTGGTGGCGGCCACGATCTGCGTTCCACTGGCACTTTACGTGGAAGGCTGGCCCGCGGACGTGCCACCGCTGAGTCTGGCCGCGCTGCTCTATCTCGGGATCCTGCCCACCGGCGTGGCGCAGATCCTTCTGGTGACGGTGATCCGCGATGCAGGGCCGGTCTTTCTGGGCCTCGTCAACTATCAGGTGCCGGTCTGGTCCGTGATCTTCGGCGTCGTGCTGCTGGCCGAGCCGCTGCCGCCCTCGCTGTTGCTGGCGATGGGGCTGATCCTGACGGGCGTGGCGCTAAGCCAGCTGGGGGCGCTCAGGCGATTGTTCCGACGGTAGGGCGTATTCCCAGCGTCGCCGCCTGCCACAGCCGCAGCGCCTCGGCCGTCTCGGCCACGTCATGCACCCTCAGGAGCTGCACACCCTGCGCCACCCCGGCCAGGGCCACGGCGACGGAGCCGTGCACGCGCTGCCCCGCCGCCTCGGTGCCGCCGATCGTGCCGATGAAGCGCTTGCGCGAGGCGCCCAGCAGCACCGGGCAGCCCAGCGAATGGAAGAGCGCGAGGTTCTGCAGCAGGGTCAGGTTGTGCTCCAGCGTCTTGCCGAAGCCGATGCCCGGGTCGGTGATGATCTGCCCGCGCGGTATGCCCAAGGCCACCAGCGCGTCGATGCGGTCGGAGAGATAATCGTAGATGTCGAGCGCCACATTGTCGTAGCGCGGGTCCTTCTGCATGATCTCGGGCGTGCCCTGCGCGTGCATCACGCAGACGGGCAGGCCGGCTTGGGCGCAGAAGGGGGCAAGCGCGGGGTCGAAGGTGAAGCCCGCCACGTCATTGACCAGCGTCGCCCCGGCCTCCTGCGCGGCGCGGGCGACGGTGGCCTTGCGGGTGTCGATGGACAGGGGGATGGCGCCGGCGCCCCGGATCGCGGCGATCACCGGGGCGGTGCGGCGGATTTCCTCCTCGACGGGCACTTCGGTGGCGCCCGGGCGGGTGGATTCGCCGCCCACGTCGATGATCTGGGCGCCCTGGGCCGCCATGGCGTGACTGCGTGCGATTGCAACCTGCGGGTCGAAATGCTCGCCGCCATCGGAAAAACTGTCCGGTGTGACGTTGAGTATGCCCATCAGGCGCGGGGCGTCGAAGCCAAGCCCGGCGATGGGGGCGCGGGGGGCGGTGAGCCGTTCCAGCGCGTCCGGCGGAAGCTCGGCGGCTGGAATCAGGCGCGAGGGCGCGTCGCGGTGCATCTCCTCGACCCAATCGAACCAGAGCCAGCCGCCGGCGAGCGGCAGGGCGCCGGGCGTGCGCGCATGATCAAAGCGGGGCAGGGGGCGGTAATAGGGCATGGCAGGGTCGGAGCTTGGGCGGAAGCCCCGGATCAGGCCCGGGGCGCGGGAGTTTAGAGCGCGTCACATGCCCGACTGGGCAATGTCCTGAACCAGAACCGGCACCGGCGGATTGGCGGGGGGCGCTGCACCGATCAGCAACAGGTCGGAGGCGTCCATATGGCCGGCGAACCAGGCTGCCAGCGCCACGGGGTCGTCCGGCCCGGTGGTGGGCCCGTCGACCGCGTCAAGCACGATTTTCGAGGGGGCCCAGACACTTATCTGACCGTTCTTCATGGCCCAGTCGAGCTCGGTCCGGGTGCCTACCACGACGCAGCGGTCGTCGCGGCCGGCCAGCACCCAGGCGTTCTGTTCCAGCGCCAGAAGATCGACCCGGCGCTGCGTCATCCGGTGGCCGGTGCGGGGCGCGGGGGTGTCGGCGTGTCCCACGCAGAGGATCACCGGCTCCCTGCGTGCCTCGAGCTGATCGAGCCAGCGGCCCAGATTGGGCGAACGGATCGCCGGGTTGGTGAGATAGACCATATGCGGGTGCGGCGCGGTGTCGTGATGTGTGCTGACCGGCTTGGTCTTGAGGTCATCCATCGAGCGGACGATCTCGACCCCGAGCGCGCCGGGCCCCCGGTCGAGCTTTTCGATGCGCACGAAGGTGCGCACCGCCTGGGGTTCCCACAGGATGCGCTCGGCGATCCGTTCGGCCAATGTTTCCAGAAGGTTGAGCCGTTCCTCGGCCAGGGCGGCGTGGATTGCCTCGGTCACCTTGTCGTAGCTGAGGATGCGGTCGACGTCATCGTCGATCGGGTCGGTGAGCGGGCGCACCTCGACCACCACATTGAAGCTGACCCGCTGGGTGGTGCCGCGCTCGGCCTGAAAGGCGCCGATCTCGACCTCGACCACATGGTCGCGCACAGAGATCCGGTCGAGCGGTCCGTCGGGCGCAGTGGCATCGGCCCGGGCCGAAGGGTGGGCGAAGGCGAGGCGGATTTCGTTGGACATGGCGTGTCCTCCGGCAAGGTCAGTGGGCCGGGGGATAGCATGGGCCGCGAGCGGGGGGGAAGGGCGAATGCGACGGCCCGCCGCGCGGAGGCGGCAGGATAAGCGATTCGGCGGTCAACAGCCTTGTCTTGCTGGAGGTGGCCTGTCGGCGTCGCATCTGCGCCGCGTCGGTATCGGGTCGGTGCGGGGCACAGGCGGGGGGAGGATTGTGTGGTGCGCGCCGTGCGACACCAAGAGGCGGTGAGGCGCGCAACGGTCGTGGAAAGCGGAAGGCCCGGCACATGGCCGGGCCCTCCCGACGTGTCAGATCATTCGGCCATCCACCAGCGGCTGGCGGCGCGGGCGCCGTCCATCTGCCAGCTTGCGGCAAGGTTTTCGCCGTGCTGGATGTTCTTGCGGTGGGCATAGACGAAGTTGGGGAAGAACGGGATCAGCGTGCCGCCGTCGTTGCGGGCGAGCATGGCCATTTCGGCATACATCTCGGCCCGCTTGGCATCGTCGAGTTCCGACTTGGCCATCAGCAGCAGCTCGTTGAAGCGCTCGTTCTGCCAGTGGCTCTCGTTCCAGGCGGCATCGGCCTTGTAAGCCAGCGAATACATCACGTCCGGCGTCGGCCGCGCGCCCCACTGCACCACGCACCACGGATCCTTCAGCCAGACGTCGGAGTAGTAGCCGTCGCTGGGCGAGCGGGTGACCTTGATGTTGATGCCCGAGGCCTTGGCCTGTTCGGCAAAGAGGATGCACATGTCGACTGCGCCCGAGAAGACCGAGTCGGCGACCTTGAGCTCGACCGAGAGGCCCTCGGCGCCCGCCTTCTTCAGCAGCGACTTGGCCTGATCGGGATCGTATTCGCGCTGCGGGATGTCCTCGGGCCAGTAGGGCATGGCCGGCGAATGGTGGAAGTCGTTGCCCATGGTGGCGGTGTTGAAGGTGATCTTCTCGATCACCTCGTTGCGGTCCATCGACATCTTGATGGCGTTGCGCACATCCGGATTGTCGAACGGGGCCACGTCGCAGAACATCGGCATGGTGATGGCCGAGGCCGAGGGAACGTTGTCGATCTCGATATTCGGGTCGCGCTGGAGAAGCGAGAGTGTCTTCAGCTCCAGCTGGGTGATCGCGTCCACGTCGCCGGTGACCAGCGCGGTCTGGCGCGCGTTGGGGTCGTTCAGAACGGTGATCGTCACCTCGTCGAAATACGCGCCGTCAAGGTGCCAGTCGTCGTGGCGAACGAGGTGATAGCGTACGCCGAACTGGGTTTCGACCAGCTTGTAGGGGCCCGAGCCGTCGCCGGAGCGCCAGTCGATCGAGCCATCGTCATTGGCCGGGCAGATGGCGAAATGGTAGTCGGTCATCAGCCAGGGCAGGTCGGCATTGCCCGAGCCCAGGGTGAGGGTGATGGAATGGTCGCCATTGTCGGTGATGTCCTCGACATCCGACAACAGCGCCTTGGCGGCCGAGGTGCTGTCTTCGCCCCGGTGATGGTTGAGCGAGGCAATCACATCGTTCGCCGTTACCTTGCGGCCCGAATGGAAGGTGGCCTTGTCGTTGAGCTTGAAGGTCCATTCCTTCGCATCCGGCGTCGCCGACCATTCGGTGGCGATGTCCGGCCCCAGCGAGCCGTCGGATTCGATCAGCGTCATGTAGCTGCGGAAGGTGTGGATCAGCATGATCATCGAATAGGTGACATAGGTGCCGGGATCGTGGCTGTCCGAGGTGTTGCCGTCATGCGATCCGAGGCGGAAGTGCCCGCCGCGCGACGGTGCGGCCTTGGCCGAGGTGGTCCAGAGGCCGGTGGCCG
>JAUIBJ010000116.1 GCA_030428025.1 Alphaproteobacteria bacterium | reverse complement strand
GGTGATCCCGATAGCTGGATCGCGCAAGAGATGGGAGAGGGCCATGACGGATAACGGCAAACCCCGGGTGGCCATCGTCACCGGCGGGGTGGTGGGGATCGGCCTTGCCACCGCGCAGTCGCTGGCCCGGGCCGGCCACCGCGTGGCCATCGGCGCCCGACGGGGCGGGGATGCGGCGCTGGCCGCGCGGCTGCGGCGCGAGGTGGGCGACGAGGTGATGCTGCATCCGCTCGACGTGCGCGACGAGGCCTCGGTTGTCGGGTTCTGCGCGGCGGTGCGCGAGGCTTGGGGCCCGGCCGACATTCTGGTGAATGCCGCGGGGATCGAGCATATCCACCCGGTCTGCGGCCATGCGCTGGAGCCGTGGCGGGACGTGATCGAGACCAATCTCACCGGCCCGTTCCTGATGACCCGCGCCTGCCTGCCGGACATGATCGATTCGGGGTGGGGCCGGATCGTCAATATCGCCTCGACCGCCGCGCGCACCGCGATGCCCGACCACCCGGCCTATTGCGCCTCGAAATCGGGGCTGCTGGGGCTGACGCGCGCCGTGGCACTGGAGGGCGCGCCGCATGGGGTGACCTGCGTGGCGGTCAGCCCCACCTGGGTGGAAACCGACATGCTGCGGAAGGCGGCGGCCGAGATGGCGCGCGAGCATGGCCGCACCACGGAAGAGGAGATTGCCGATATCGCCCGCGCCAACCCGCAGAACCGCCTTGTGCAGCCGCAGGAGATCGCAGCGCTGGTGGCGTTTCTTTGTTCCGAGGCCGCGCCGGCGCTGACGATGGAGGATATCTCCGTCAATGCCGGCGCGCATTGGTAGTGAGCATCACGCCCCTTGCAGATGCCGGCCGAGAAAGGCGCCGAGCGCGTCGAGAGAGGCCGCGGCCTCGGGCAGTTCGTCGTAGAATTCGAAGACGTGCCACAGCCCGTCATGCACATGCAGCGTCACGTCCATGCCAGACTCCCGCATCCGGCGGGCCAGCTCGATGCTGGGGCTCATCAGCAGGTCGCGGGTGCCGGTGGTGATGAGCGTGGGCGGAAAGTCCGGCCGGTAGTCCGCGAAAAGCGGCGAAATCCCCGGGTCGCCCCGGTCCGCCCCGCCCGCATACATCTCCGCCGCCACGTCGACGAAGTCGCGCGTCAGCGTCGGGTCGCGCCCGTCATTCGCGTGCAGGCTGTCGCCGCCATGGGTCAGATCACACCAAGGCGAGAGCAGCGCGGCGGCGCAGGGCAGGGGCAGCCCCTCGGCCCGGGCAAGCTGCATCACGGTCAGTGCCAGATTGCCGCCGGCGGATTCGCCGGCGATGGCCAACGGGCCGGGCGCGTCGCACAGCGAGCGGTAGACGGCCAGCCCATCCTCGGGCGCGGCGGGAAAGGGATGTTCGGGCGCGAGCCGGTAATCGATGGCGACGACCCGTGCGCCGGAATGGCGGCACAGCGCGGCGCTGACGATCAGGTCTTCGCGGGCGCTGCCGGTCACATAGCCGCCGCCGTAGCAGTACAGCACCGTGCCCGGCGCGACGGCTGCCGGCGGCATGATCTCCAGGCAAGGGATGCCGCCCACCTCGCACTCGGCGACAGTAACGCCGGCACGCGCGACGGCGCGCTCCCCCCGGGGCAGGAATTCGGCCCTGGCCTCTGCGCGGTAACGCTCCAGCGTGTCGGCGGACAGCGGCGGCCCGGCCTCGGGCAGCGTTTCCAGAAACCGCCGCGCCGCCGCGCTCATGTAATCCCGGCTCATGCCGTCCCCCCCACCCGCGCGCGACGGCCGCGCCATGTCATCAGTACCGGCTCGACCAGACCAGCCGAAACGATCAGCGGCAGGCCGATCATCTCGCGCAGCCCGAACCGTTCGCCCGACCAGATGGCTGCCGAGATCGCGGCCACTGCGACCTCCGTCATGAAGAGGAACCCCACCACTCCGGGGTTGAGCCGTGTGGGCGCGAAGATCGTGGCGAACCCGCTTGGCAGGATCAGAAGAATCGCAAACGGAAGGAACCAGATCAACACCTCGCCGAAAGCCCTCGGTTCGGGTGGCGTGACACGGCCTTGCGTGGTGGCGAAAAGCGCGACGGCGACAGACACGATCGCCGCGATGCAGAAAAAATTGACCGTATGCGTGGCGGCCCGCACCCGCCCCCCACCCGTCAGGATCAGGGTGCAACCCACGGCCCAGAACATGCCCGAGACCAGCCCGCACCAATCGCCCGCATTGCGCGGCCACGGAATGCCGGTGTCCTGCGCGAAGATCACGATCATGCCGACAATACCAAGCCCGATGGCAAGCCAGCGCGACCAAGTCATGCGGTCACCCAGAAACGCCCACCCCAGCAGGAAGCCCCAGATCGGCATGAGATAGAAAAGGAGGATCGCCCGGACGACCTCGGTATAGAGCAGCGAGGCGGCATAAAGGGCAAACGCCACGCCGCCCAGGATACCGCCCAACAGCGCCGACCCGCCCCGCGCATAGTCAAGACGAAGGAACCAGACCGCCGGCAGGCTCAGGATCGCGGGCACGGCCGTGAACAGCGCCATGGCCCATGCGGCTTCGATCCCGGCCTGTTCCACCATGCGCAGGGGCAGCCAGAAGATGCCCCAGCACAGGCCCGCGAACAGGCCTGCCAGAGCTGCTATCACGTCCGATCCGGTCGCCGTCCGGTCCATCGCTGTCTGCCTCGCCTGTTTCTGTGCCCCGGGGCGTTTCTATAACGCCCGCCCCGGAAATGCGAAAGCTTTAGGCGGGCCGCTCTGGGATATCCACCAGTTTGCCGCGCGGGATTTCGCAGGCCTTGTCGTAAAGCGGTGTCTCGGCCAGCGTGGCGGCGTACATCTTGCCGTCATTGCCCTCGACCTTCACCCCGGTGCCCGGCCCCGCCTCTGACGTGTCCATCAGCGCAAAGCCGATCCCGTGGGCCAGATAGGGCGAGGTCGCGCCGGCGGTAACGCTTCCGGCCACCGCGCCGTTCCACTCGACGCGGCCATTCACGCGCGGCTCGGCCCCCTCGCAAATGATCCCGTGCAGCCGCTGCCCCTTGTCGGCGGTCTCCAGCGCCGCCTTGCCGATGAAATCGTCCTTATCCATGTCGACGAACCGGCCAAGGCCCACGTCGTAGGGCGTGGTGGTTTCGTCGAAATCCGACCCGGCGTTGAGGATGCCCGCTTCGATCCGGCGGATGTTCATGGAATCGAGCCCGAACATGCGCAACCGGTGCGGTGCCCCCGCCTGTTCCAGATGCGCCCAGAGGGCGTGCGCGTCGTGGTGGGGTTCGGTGTAGAATTCCCAGCCCAGCTCGTTGGTATAGCCCGTGCGGGTGATCAGCACATTCTGGCCGCCGAAATCCACCCAGGCGCTGCCGAAATAGCCGAAGGGCTCGGGGAGGCCGTCCCTTGCCGCCGCCTTGAGGATCTCCATCGCGGCGGGGCCCTGGATCTGGCTGATGTTCACCTGCGGATCGGTGATCTTCACATCCATCCCCTTGGCATGCGCCCGTGCCCAGTTGACGAAATCGCCATCCGCCTGCGCGTACCAGAAGCGGTCCTGCTCCAGCCGCACGAAAACGCCGTCCACGATCAGCCCGCCATCGTCGAAACAGGCGATGCCATAGCCGCAGCGGCCCGGCTTCACCTTCGCGATGTTGTTGACGAAGAGGTAGTCCATCAGCTTTTCAGCATCCGGCCCGACGAATTCGATCGGCCATTCGCCGGTGTGCAGGCAGGCCGCCTTTGTCCGCAGCAGCCAATACCCTTCGTCGGTCGGCAGGTCGTCCATGTAGACGCACATGAAACGGCGGTTATAGACCGTGTAATGCGGCCCGTGACGGGCTTCCAGGTCATGGTAAACATGCCGGCGCATGTTGAAATCCCAGCCCGCGCCGGGCCGCGAGGTGATCAGGTCGCGGGTCTTGCCGTCGCTCGAACACATCATTGCGCGGCCTCCGGGTCGAGCTTGGCGCCAAGCGCGTCGGCCACCAGTTTCTGGAAGTGATGCACCGCGTGTTCGCTCAGCTCGGTCTTGCCGGCATCGACCACGAAGCGGCCCTGGTTGTAACCGGAGGATTTCAGCCCCTTCTGCACGCTGACGCAGAGCGAGATGTCCTCGGGCTGCAACACATCGATCTGGTAGTTGATCGCATCCTGAAGCTGCTGCGTAACCTTGCCGTCCTTCACGAACCAGTCCTGATATTCGACGCAGCGCTCGGGCCCGGTGGGGTTCATCTGCAGAACCGAGAGGTTCGCCTCGCCCGGATAGGCCCAGATGGTGAAGTTTGGCCAGACATACCAGCCGGCATAGCCGAAATCGACATCGCCGGGGGTGAAACTGTAGGCGCGGGCGTTAAGGGTGCGCGGCTTGCCGGCGCACTGGCTGGAATACAGCCCGCAGGTCTTCGTGCGGTAGCTCTCCATATCGACCAGATCGACGAAATCCTTGTGCGCCGGGTGGCAGTGGTAGCATTCGAGGAAATTGTCGATGAGCACCTTCCAATTGGCCTCGACGTCATAGGTGTCGCGCTGGGCGAATTGCAACTCGTCCACGGTGGGCACGTATTCGCGGATTTCCCTTTCCAGATCGCCCATCTGCTCGGCGAAAGGCTTGGCCCCGGGATCGAGATTAACCAGCACCAGACCGCAGAACACCTCGACCCGCACCTCCTTGAGGGAAAACTCGCTCTTGTCGAAGCCCTTCACCGATTCGGTGTTGCGGGCCGATTTGAGCGCGCCGTCGAAATCGAAGGCCCAGGCGTGATAGGGGCAGGTGATGATGTTCTTCTTGCCCGTGCCCGACACAAGCTCGTGACCGCGATGCGGGCAGACATTGTAGAAGGCTTTCAGATCGCCCTGTCGGGTGCGGGCGACGAAAATGTTCTGATCGTGGATGCGGACGGTCAGGAAGCAGCCGGACTCGGCCACCTGGCTGACATGGCCGGCGTAATACCAGCTTTTGTAGAAGATCGCGTCGCGCTCCAGCGCCCAGATTTCCGGATCGTGATAGAACCGGGCCGGCAGGGTGTAGGAATCGCTCGGATCGGCCCGAAAGGGCGCATCCCCCGGCATCAGGTTCAGAATCGGCTGGTTCATTTTTCGTCTCCCGCATGTTTCGTCTTTGACATTAGACAGGATTAGCTATGCTGGTGGCAAACGGTGAAATCTTATTGTTTTGGAATAGCCCTGCTAATGTCACTGCGCCATCTTCCCCCGCTTGACCTGCTGGTGCCCTTCGAGGCCTCGGCCCGGCATGCCAGTTTCACCCGCGCGGCCGAGGAATTGTCGGTCACCCAGTCGGCGGTCAGCCAGCGGGTGCGCAAGCTGGAGGAATTGCTCGATATCCGGCTCTTCGCGCGCCGGCACCGGCGGATCGAACTGACGCCGGAGGGGCGCGAACTGCTCAACGGGGTGACGGTGGCGCTGCGGCACCTGACCTCGGCCACCCAAGGGCTGCGACAGCGCGAAGGTCGCCGCATGCTGCGGCTGGCGGTCGACACCTCCATTGCGCAGCTCTGGCTTCTGCCGCGGCTGGGCAACCTGCTGAGCCCTGAGGCACCGTTTTCCATCGACCTAACGGTCAGCGACAATGTGCGTGAAGTGCTCGACGCGGATGTTGCCGTTTTGCATGGAAATGGCGACTGGCCGGGCTATGTGGCCCGCCACCTTTTCGCCGACGAGATCTTCCCGGTCTGCGCGCCCGGTTATCTGGATCGCTGCGAAATCGCCGCGGCCGAGGACCTGCTCAAGGCCGATCTGATCGACCTCGACTATATTCACTGGAACTGGATCAACTGGGGCATCTGGCTGACCGAGGCGGGGCTGGACCCGGCGAAGGCGCAGATCCTGATCCGCACGAACTCCTACATGGCCCAGCTCGATGCCGCCCGCGCGGGGCTGGGGGTGGCGCTGGGCTGGCGGAATCTGCTGGATGACGATCTGACGACCGGGGCGCTGGTGCGGCCCATCCCCCAGAGCGTCGACACCAGCTATGGCTATTACGTGTTGCTGCGCGAGGGGGCGGACGAGGCGGCGCACCGGCTGGCCCAGCATCTCTATCTCGGCCACGCGCCGGCGCAGACGGGCTGAGCGTTCAGCTGTCCTGCGCGGCAGGCGCAGGCAGCAGGTCTGCCAGTTTCAGCCGCTGGATCTTGCCCGAGGGCCCCTTTGGCAATTCGTCGAGGAAATGCATCCTGTCGGGTGTCTTGAAAGGCCCCAGCCGGCCCTTGCAGAGTTCCGTCAACTCCTCCGACGTGACAGGCGAGCCCGCCCGCACCCGCACGGCCGCCTCCACCGTCTCGCCATAGCGCGGGCAGGGCCGCGCGAAGGCTGCCGCCTCGATCACGTCGGGATGGGCATAAAGCGCCTCGTCCACCTCGCGCGGCGCGATGTTCTCACCGCCCTTGATGATCAGCTCCTTCAGCCGGCCGGTGACGAAGACATAGCCATCCTCGTCCATCCGGGCCAGATCGCCCGTGCGCAGCCAGCCGTTCCGGAAGGCCGCCTCCGTCGCCTGTGCGTTGTTCAGGTATTCCAGCATTACGTTGGGCCCGCGCACGGCGATTTCGCCCTCGGTTCCGCGCGGAACCTCGGCGCCGGCCTCGTCCTGAATGGCCACCTCGCAGCCAAAGGCGCGGCCGGGCGAGCCGATCTTGCGCACGCCCGGGGGCAGGGGGTTCGACAGGATCTGCGCCGCGGTTTCGGTCAGCCCCATCGTCTCGACGATGGGAATGCCGAAGCGGGCCTCGAAGGCGGTCTGCGTCTCCACCGCCAGCGCCGAAGAGGCCGAGCGGCCAAAGCGGATGCGGGCGCGGGTGGCCGGGTCGGGTTCCGCCTCCCCATGCAGCAGGTGCGAGATGATGGTGGGGACGACCGAAAACCAAGTCACCCCCGCCTCTGCGGCCTGATCCCAGAAGCGCGAGGCCGAAAACCGCGAGGGCATCGCCAGCGACCCGCCCGAGACGAGGCTGCCCATGACCGTCACGCAAAGCCCGTTGATATGGCAGATGGGCAGGACGCAGAAACCGCGGTCTTCCGGGCCGAGGCGGTGGGCGATGGCGCTGGTCCAGCCGCCGGCCAGCAGGCTCGCATGGGTATGGACCACGCCTTTCGGCCGGCCGGTGGTGCCGGAGGTGTACATCAGCAGGGCGTGGTCGCCCGGCGCGACAGGGTGCAGCGGCGCCGCGCCCTGGGATTCCAGCCCGATTTCGTCCAGCCCCGGGTCGTTGGCCTCGGCAAAGAGCGTGCGGCAGTCCAGATGCACCGTGGCGAAGCGCGCCCCGCAATGGCCGAGCGCATAGGCGATGGCGTCGCGCCCCGCCGCAAGGTTGACCATCGTCGCCCGGAACCCGCCGTAGAGCGCGCCGTAAAGCGCCGTCACCCCCTCGCGGCTGTTGGGCGTGACGATGGCGAGGCTCTCACCCCTCTCCATCCCCCGCGCCGTCAGGGCACCGGCGAAGGCGGCGGCGTCCCGGCGCAGCGCGGCCCAGCCGAGTGTGTCGCCGGTTTCGGGAAAGACGATGGCCGTGCCCCCGGCCTCCGCCCGCCGGTCCAGCCAGTCGCGCACCGTGCCGCCGGGAGGCGACGTGTCCGACAGTGTCATTTGCCGGCCTCTTCCCAATAGGCGCCGAAGATATCTTCCAGCGCCGGTTCGCGCGGCGGGATTTCCCGGACGATGCGGGTTTTCTGCAAATAATGCTTCCAGTGCACGTTCTCGTCGGTGACGTTCCCGCCCCAGCTGCCGCATGCCATCGACAGCGAAAACGGCATCCCGTTGTTGAAGGCGCCGCCGGTGGCGAAGCAATGCGCCTGGTTCACGATCACCCGGCAGGTGGGCAGCGTGCGGCCCAGTTGCAGCGCGCGGGCGTCGTCGGTGGAATGCAACCCCACCGAATGGCCCGCGCCCTGATGCGCCTGAATGCGGGCGGTAATGTCGATGGCTTCGTCGAAATCCGCTGCTCGGTAGAGCGCCAGAACCCGGCTGAGCTTTTCGCCGCTGAGCGGATGCGCCGGGCCGATGCCCGAGGTGGGCACGGCGATGTATTCCGTGCCGTCCGGCACACGGCCCTCCAGCCCGAGCGCCTCGATCATCGGCTTCGCATCCTGAGCGATGACTGCGCGGTTAAGATGCCCCTCGGGCCAGAGCCGGGCGACGATGCCCGCCTCGTCCTCGACCAGTGTGCCGCCGGTTTGCGCCATCGCCTCGACGAAGGCGTCGTAGACCGCCTCGACCACGACCACCGAGTTTTCCGAGGAACAGGAGGTGGCGTTGTCGAAGGTCTTGGAGGCGCGGATCTTCTCGGCGGCAGCCACCAGATCGGCGGTTTCGTCCACGATCACGGTAACATTGCCCGCCCCCACCGCCACCGCCGGGGTGCCGGCGGTCTGGGCGCGGTGCACGTTGTTCTGACTGCCGGTGGCGATGATCTTGTC
>JAUIBJ010000115.1 GCA_030428025.1 Alphaproteobacteria bacterium | reverse complement strand
CGTCGATCTGGCCTCGAACTCGGTGGCGGTGCAGATGGGCTGGATCCGGCAGGGCGCGGGTGTGGGCATCCTGCACGATTTCGCCATCCCCTTCTTTCCGGGCATGCGTCGCATCCTGACCGGCCAGCTAAGCCTGACCCGCAGCTTCTACCTGGTCCGCCACGCCGACGACCGCCGGCTGGAGCGGCTCAACCGCTTCGCCCAGTCGCTGGGCGACGGCATCCGCGCAGAGGTCGCCCGGCTCGAGGCCGAGGCTTGACAGAATTCGCCTTATGGCAGACGCTTGATTTGGGGGAAAAATCATCGCGGGAGGGCCATTCATGCTTGTTCAACAGATCCTGAAATCCAAGGGCAATGACGAGGTGGTGACGGTCAAGCCCGGCACAAGAATAGAGGACGCCGCCCAGATCCTCGCCGAACGCCGGATCGGCGGGCTGGTGGTGTCGAGCGATGGAAAGACAGCCGACGGCATCCTGTCTGAGCGCGACATCGTGCGGTCGCTGGCGGTGCGCGGGGCGAAATGCCTGCAGGAAACGGTTGACGATATGATGACACGCAACCCGGTCTGCTGCACCCGCCAGGACAGCTCCGACGCGGTACTGACCCGGATGACCGACGGCCGCTTCCGTCACATGCCGGTGGTCGAGGACGGCAAGCTGGTGGGGATCGTCACCATCGGCGACGTGGTGAAGGCGCGGCTGCAGGAACTGTCGATGGAGAAGTCGGCCCTCGAAGGGATGATCATGGGGCACTGAGGCCGCTCATCCGCCCTGTCAGGCGGCCTCGTGAGGCGCGCCTGCAAGGGCGCGACGAGCCCCCTACCCCGGCAGCGCCCGGTCCAGATCGTTCCAAAGGTCGTCCGCATCCTCGATGCCGATGGACAGCCTGAGCAGGTTTTGCGGTATCCCCGACTGCGGCTCGATCGTGGCGCGGTGTTCAACCAGGCTTTCCACCCCGCCCAGCGACGTGGCCCTCGTGAACAGCCGCAGCCGCCCGGCCACCGCCAGCGCCTCGGCGGCCCCGCCCTTTACAAGCACCGAGACCAGATAGCCGAAGCCGCCGCACATCTGCGCCCTGGCCAGCCCGTGACCGGGATGCTCGGGCAGGCCCGGATACCACACTGCCTCGACGCCCGGATGATCCGCCAGCGCCTGGGCCAAGCTCTGCGCCGTCTCGCACATCTGCCGCAGGCGCAGCGGCAGCGTCCGCATCCCCCGCATCAGAAGCCAGGCCTCGAAGGGCCCCAGGATCGCCCCCGCCTCGTGCCGGTCGGTGCAGATGGCCTGCCAGAGTGGCAGCGCCCCGTCCCGGCAGGAGAGCGCACCCGCCACCACATCCGTATGCCCATTGATCGCCTTGGTGGCCGAGTGCATCGAGATGTCGGCACCAAGCGCCAGCGACTGTGTCAGCACCGGCGTCGCCGCCGTGCCATCCACCGCCAAGAGCCCGCCGCCGTCATGGGTGAGCCGCGCGATGGCGGCGATATCGGCGATCTTCAGCCACGGGTTCGACGGCACCTCGATCCAGACCAGATCGGCGGGCGCCATCAGCGCCGCACGGATGGCGAGCGGATCGGCCGCATCGACTGCCTCGACCGTGAGCCCCTGCCGGTCGCCCTGATCGCGCAGCCATGCGGTGACGCCGTAGTAAATCCCCGACTGAACCACCACCCGCGCCCCCGCCGGCAGCGCCCGCAAGACCGCCACCGCCGCCGCCATGCCGGAAGGGAAAAGCCGCGTCGCCGCCGCGCCCTCCAGCTGGCGCAGCACCTCCTCGGCCTGTTGCACGGTCGCGTTATGGTCACGCCCGTAAGTCCCCCCTGCCAGAAGCGCATAGCTTTCGTCCCGCCGGAAGGTGGTGGAGGGGTGCAGGCCCGGCACCACACCGCCGAGAGGATCCGACGCGCCGCCGGCATGGGCGGCCACGGTCGCGGGTTTCATGGGATGGTCACTCATCGGGCATGTCCTTTTCGTCCATGGCCTGCATCAGAAGCTCAAGAAGAAGTTCGTTGCCAAGCGGGCCGAGATGCACCTTGTCGATATAGAGCGGGACGCCCTCGCGCTGATAGTCGCAGATTTCGTCCGAGCAGAACAGGTCGTAAGGGGCAATGTGAACCGCCCCGTACTCCTCCGCCGCCTTTCGCAGAGCCTCGACCGTGCGGCCGTTGCGCGCGTCGAACTGGGCGCGTGTCTTGACCTCCGGCTCGGTCCCGAAACGCAGCGTGCGCAGCATCGCCTTGGGCACCGAGTAAGGGTATTCGGGGAAATGGTTTATCACGATCACCCGGTGCCGGTCGCTCAGACGCGCAAGCACTTCGTCGAGCCCCTGAAGGAAGGCCGGGAAGTTCTCTGCCGCCTCACCTTCGCCCTGGCGCAGTAGCGGAACCTGTCCGGGGCGGTCGCCGTCATGGCCGTAGCCTTCGGAATAGAAGGACCAGCGTGCCATCAGGAACACGTCCATTGGCGGCGCCTCTTCGAGAAAGGCAAGGATCTTGCGGTTGTTCTCCAGACAGCTTTCGCGCGGGCCTGTCCGCGAAAGCGGCGCGCAGGCGGGCTCTGTCGCCATGATGCCGGTCTGCCCGCGCGCCTTGCCATAGGCGTCGAAGGCCCAGAAGGCCGAGTTGACCATGCTGTCGCCCCAGACCATGAAATCGGGCTTCTCGCCCGGCAGGCCCACACGGCAGAACTCGTCCGGCGCGGTCCGGCTCCAGCAGGCATCCCAGCCCTCATGGGTGTTCATGATCTCGGCCTTCAGAGCCTCAAGCCGCACATCCTCGCCCTGCCCGGCCTTGCCCGGCTGGGCATGGAGATAGGCGGCCAGCGCGAACATCACCGCACATTGCGCCGCGAACATCAGGTAAAGCCGCCGCTTGCCGGTGGAAATTGGCACCCGCCGCACCGGCATCTCGATCACGTGATAGGAGAGCGCCCCGAGCGCCAGCGCCGCCAGCACCAGCACGGCGCGGATCTCGTCGGTCATGTCGACGCCGTAATAATACGCGCCCACGATCAACGGCCAGTGCCAGATATAGGTGCCGTAGGAGATACGTCCGACGTAGACCATTGGCGACCAGGCCAGCCCCCGCGCGACCCAGCTGTGGGCGGGATGGGCGAAGGCCAGGATCAGCACCGTGCCCGCCACCGGCAGGAGCGCCGACCAGCCCGGGTAGAGATAGGAGGCGTCGAGCAGGTTCACGGGCGCAACCACCAGCGCCAGCCCCAGAAGCGGCGCCAGCGGCAGCCGGGACGGGATCAGCCGGTGATGGACCGCCAGAAAGATCAGCCCGCCCGCAGCCAGCTGCCAGACCCGGAAGCTCGAAGCGAAATAGCGCTCCTCCCGGTCATAGATCAGGTCGCCGGAAAACAGCGCCAGCGCCAGCGAGACCACGAACAGCACCGCCAGCACCCAGACAAAGGCCACCCGGCTGCGCTGCAACAGCAGGATCAGCATCGGCAACACGATGTAGAACTGTTCCTCGATCGACAGCGACCAGGTGTGCAGGAACGGGTTCTCATGCGCAGGCCCGGCGAAATAACCAACGGAATTCAAAAGGTTGTAGTTGTTTGTGAAGGTGATAGACCCAAGGAACCCGTCCGCCACCACCTGCATTTCCGAGCGCAGGAAGAAGGCGTTGGCCAAAAGCGCCGTGATGATGAAACAGGCCGAATAGGCCGCCGCCAGCCGGCGGATTCGGCGGGCGAAGAAATCGGTCACCGAATAGGTGCCGGCCTCGAGCCGCATGTAGGTCTGACCGCAGATCAAGAAGCCCGAGAGCACGAAGAACACGTCGACCCCGATGAACCCGCCGGGCATGTCGGGATAGCCCACATGGAACAGCACCACACTCAGCACGGCGATGGCGCGCACGCCGTCCAGTTCCTTCCGATAAGCCAGCGCGCTCATGCGGGCGTCACGCGGCCGTTCTGGCGAAAAGCCGCCCCGGCCCCCAGCCCTCTGCGGGCTGGCCGGTGACCCTCAGAAGGTGCCAGAGAAGCGCCGAATTGGAACTGATCACCGGCAGACCCAGTTCGGCCTCGGCAGCCTCGAGAATGCCGAAGGTGCGCAGGTTGGTGCAACTGGTGAAGACCGCCTCGACGCCGGGCTTGTCCGCGGCCTCGGCGATGGCCCGGCGGGTGCTGCGCTCGGCGATGCGGGCGACGATGCGCTCTTCCTTCTGGCCAAAGCTGACCTCGCTCACCGTCTCGATGCCATGCGCTGCCAGCGCGGCGCGCATCGGCAGGGTGATCTCCTGTACATATGGCGTCACCAGCGCGATCCGGGAAAGCCCCATCTCTCCAAGGGCCGCGATCACCGCACTCAGCGGGTCGGTCACCGGCACGCCCGGATGCGCCATCTGCACCAGCGCGGCAACCCGCTCGGGCCCGATGATCGTGGCGCCCGAGGTGCAGGCATAGCCCACCGCGTTAAGCCCCCGTGGCAGAAGCGCGGCAGTGGCGGTCATCTCGCCGGCCATCGTCTCCAGATCCTCGGGCGTCACGTCGGCACGTGCCGGGATTCGGGCATGCAGCAGGTTCACCTCGCGGCCCGCCAACGCCTGCCGCGCCTCGTATTCCAGCGTCTCGTCGACCGAAAGCACGATCAGGCCCAGCCGAATCCCCGCGCCGGCCCCCTCGTCAAGCTCATACGTCATTCCGTCCCCCAAGACCGGTTTGTCACGCCGCCATGTCCGGCCGGCTCAGCACTCCGCCGCAGATCGCCGCGCGCACCCCCGTGGTGCCCGGGCAGGAGGTGGGCCGCCCCCGGGCCACCCGGACCGCCAGATAGGCAAAGGCCTGCGCCTCCAGCATGTCGCCGTCGAGCCCGGCTTCCTCGACCGGCGCAACCGGACAGTCGAGCGCCGCGCGCAGCATCTCCATTAGCACCGGATTGTGCCGCCCGCCACCCGTGACCAGAATCCTTTCTGGCGGCGCCGGGCAGTGCTCCATCGCCCGCATCACGGAGGCCGCGCACATCCCCGTCAGCGTCGCCGCCGCATCGGCGTCGGACAGCTCGTTCACCAGCCCGATCATGTCGGCGAAAGCGTCGCGGTCGAGCGATTTGGGCGGCATGCGCGAGAAATAGGGATCGTCGAGAAACAGCTCCAGCGCGCCCTCCTCCACCCGGCCCTGCCGCGCCAGCGCCCCGCCCTCGTCGAAGGGCTGGCCGCGCCTGGACTGCATCAGGTCGTTCACGGGCGCATTGGCGGGGCCGGTGTCGAAGGCCAGAATCGCGCCTTCCTCCTCGGCCCGGTCCTTGCGCGGGTCGAGCCAGGTGAGGTTGCCGACGCCGCCAAGGTTCAGGAAGCAAAGCGGCTCTTCCGCTCCGATCCATTTGGCACAGGCGAAATGGAAGAAGGGTGCCAGGGGCGCTCCCTCACCGCCAAACTGCACATCGGCCGAACGGAAATCCCACACCACCGGCAGGCCCAAAGCCTCGGCCAGCGCCGCCCCGTCGCCGATCTGATGGGTGCCCCGCCCGCGCGGCTCATGGGCCAGCGTCTGGCCATGAAATCCCACCAGCTGCACCCCCTCGAAACCCGCCAGCAACTCGGAATGCGCACTCTGCACCACGGATTCAGCCTCGGCCACATCCTCGCCCGGCCACTTGCCCAGGGCCGCCCGCAGCACCGCCCGCTCCCCATCCGAATAGGGCCGGTAGGCGCTGTCACCGAAGGCGAAGATCCGCTCGCCATCGGTCTCCACCATGGCCGCGTCGACACCATCCAGAGAGGTGCCCGACATCGCCCCCAGAGCCCAGAGCCGGCCTGCCTTCAACATGCTCTTTTCCTTCCCCCGATCCATCCCTATACATGCCGCGCGAAATACCCGGGAACAAGCGCTATGACCTACCACCCGAAATCGGAATTCATGACCGTCATGATGGAGCGCGGCTTCCTCGCCGACTGCACCGATTATCAGGGCCTCGACGAGGCGCTGAGCGCCGGGGTTGTGCCGGCCTATATCGGCTTCGACGCGACCGCGCGCTCGCTGCATGTGGGCTCGCTCATCCAGATCATGATGCTGCGCTGGCTGCAAAAGACAGGGCACAGGCCGCTCACGCTGATGGGCGGCGGCACCACCAAGGTGGGCGATCCGTCCTTCCGCGCCGACGAACGGCCGCTTCTGGACGATGCCGCGATCCAGGCCAATATCGACGGCATCCAGAAGGTTTTCGCGGCCTATATCGACTACAACGACAGCCCCACCGGCGCGCTGATGCTCAACAACGACGAATGGCTGGCGGAGCTGAAATACATCCCCTTCCTGCGCGATATCGGCCGGCATTTCTCGGTCAACCGGATGCTCAGCTTCGAGTCGGTGAAATCCCGGCTCGACCGCGAACAGTCGCTCAGCTTCCTCGAATTCAACTACATGATCCTGCAGGCCTATGACTTCCTGGAACTGAACCGACGCTACGGCTGCCTGCTGCAGATGGGTGGGTCTGACCAGTGGGGCAATATCGTCAACGGGATCGACCTGACGCGCCGTGTGCTCGATCACGAGATCTACGGCCTCACCTCGCCGCTTCTGACCACCTCCGACGGGCGCAAGATGGGCAAGTCGGCCGAGGGAGCGATCTGGCTCGATGCCGGGATGTGCTCGCCCTACCAGTTCTGGCAGTTCTGGCGGAACACGATGGATGCCGATGTGGGCCGGTTCCTCAAGCTCTACACCGAGCTGCCGGTGGAGGAGTGCGAGAGGTTGGGCGCGCTGGAAGGGTCGGAGATCAACGACGCCAAGATCGTGCTGGCGAACGAGGTGACGACGCTGCTTCACGGGGCGGAAGCCGCGCAGGCGGCCGAAGCCACGGCGCGCGAGGTGTTCGAGAAGGGCGGTGTGGGCGACGACCTGCCGACCGTCATGCTCAGCGCTGCGGAGATCGGCGACGGCATCGCAAATACCGCGCTTTTCGTGAAGGCGGGGCTCAGCCCGTCGGGCAAGGAGGCCAAGCGACTCTTTGCCAGCGGCGGCGCCAGCATAAACGACGAGGTGGTGAAAGAGCCGCGCCTGATGTCGCCCGACGAGTTCGCTGACGCCATCAAGCTTTCCGCCGGCAAGAAGCGGCATGCCTTGGTGAAGATCACCGGTTAACCCAAGGTCTAAAAAAGGAAAATTGGAATTTTCCGGGGCGTTTTCTTGCAAGAAAACGTCTCCATGCCCAACGCCGCCCCCTTGGCGCCACTCGGAATTTTCGAAAATTCCGAGCCGGAAAATTCCAATTTTCCGCTCCCATCTCCCGCGCGGAAAACGCCCGGCAACATCCCCGTTGACTCGGGCTCAATATATCAATACTTCCAGATATATGGATAGGAATCGCGCCCTCGCCGCCTTCGCGGCCCTGTCGCAGCCAACCCGGCTCGATGTCTTCCGCCTGCTCATTCGCGCAGGCGAAAACGGCATGGCCGCGGGCGAGATCGCCGAGGCGCTCGGCGTGCGTCAGAACACCATGTCCGCCAATCTCTCCGTGCTCCATCAGGCCGGGCTCGTCCGCAACACCCGCGAAGGCCGCTCGATCCGCTATTTCGCCGATCTCGACGGCGCACGCGGATTGCTGGGCTTCCTGATGGAGGATTGCTGCGGCGGCAATCCAGACCTGTGCCAGCCCTTCATTTCCAAAATCGCCTGCGCCAGTTGAAGGAGGCCGAGCCATGTCCGACGATCGCAAGAATGTCCTGTTTCTCTGCACCGGAAACTCCGCCCGGTCGCTGATGGCCGAGGCCATCATAAACCGCGAAGGGATCGGCAAGTTCCGCGGCTTCTCGGCCGGCTCCCACCCGCGGGACGCGCCGCATCCGCGCACGCTGGAGCTTCTGAAACACCTCAATCACGACGTCTCGAAGATCCGCTCGAAGAGCTGGGATGAATTCGCGGGCCCGGACGCGCCGCAGATGGATTTCGTCTTCACCGTCTGCGACCGGGCCGCCGCCGAGACCTGCCCGCTTTGGCCCGGCCAGCCCATGAGCGCCCATTGGGGCGTGCCCGATCCTACGGCGGCCACGGGCAGTGAAGCAGAGATTGCCTTCGCATTCTCAGACACTTACAGGATGCTTCGCAACCGTATCTCGATCTTCGTCAACCTGCCGATGGCCCAGCTCGACCGTCTGTCGCTGCAACGGGAACTCGACCGGATCGGCGAGACCGCTGATGCAGAAACCAAGAAAAGGGCCCGACGATGACGGACCAAACCGCACCCGACGCCTCCGGCACCATGGGAACCTTTGAACGCTGGCTGTCGCTGTGGGTGGCGCTGGCCATCGCCGCGGGCGTGCTGCTGGGCAATCTGGTGCCCGGTGTCTTCCAGGCCCTTGCCGCGCTCGAGGTCGCGTCGGTCAACCTGCCGGTGGCGCTGCTGATCTGGGCCATGGTCTATCCGATGATGGTCGGCGTCGATTTTTCCGCGCTCAGCCACGTTGGCGACCGGCCCAAG
>JAUIBJ010000783.1 GCA_030428025.1 Alphaproteobacteria bacterium | reverse complement strand
CCGGCTCGAGGCTCGCGATGGCGGCCCCATCACTGTCTGCCTCGCCCTCTCCCATCATCGGGTCTTCCGGAGCGGTCTTGGTGATGAAGCCCGCGAACATCGCCGCGGTCTTCTTCCGGTCGAGCTCGGCGTCGTCGTACTGGTCGAGCAGGAACAGCCGCACCATCGCCGGCGCAACATGCGGCAGCCCCCGGATCTGGCCCGCGTCGATGGGCCGGTAGATGTGCAGCACATCTTCGGCCGGCACGCGCACAGTGTCGGGCACCGCCACTCGCTGGTCGGTACTGTCGCCCGGGTGGCGCCGCCGGAAGTGATAGGCAACGCGTCGCCCGATGAGGTCGAACTCGATCCCGCAGCGGATGCGGTTGCCGTTGGCCGCCGTCTCCGTCTTCTCGAAGGGCAGCATCTCAGACTGGAGAAGCTGTAGTTGCAGCGGCACCAGCAGCCCGTCTTCCGCCCGGCGCGGGCGCAGCCGGACGAAGCACTCGCCCGCAACAAACATCTCGCGGGCGACCATGGCCTGCAGGCCGTAGAAGTCGGTCAGACCGTCCGCGTCGGCCTCATCGGTCCAGGCAAGCCAGAGCTTCTGGACCTGGTCGCGTAGCGCCGCGTCCCCGATCAGCGAGGACGGCTTGATGCCATCGCCGACAAGATTTGCTGCGAAGGCTTCGCAGGCATTGGCGGCATAGCCGTTGGTCACCACCAGCTCGCGGGACCGGGCCAGCAGTCGCGGGCCGCCCGAGGCGACCAACGCATTGATGTTCTCAAGCGGCGGGTTCCAGCCTCGGAGCCGACGCTTGGCCATCGTTCCCTCGAGCCGCGCGCGCACGGCTTCAGGGCCGCCCGGCTTGGAGCGGCGGAACAGGTCGAAGATGCCCATATCGGTCAGAGCCCCTTGGCCGTCGTCACACGGACCTGCCGCACGATCCGTCGGCCCTCGGCCGTGGCGATTTCGCGGTCCAGGGCCTCGATAGCGCGATCTCGGCCACGCTGCGATAGTCCACCGTCTTGCCGTCGTAGCTGACCCGGGCCACGCCAGAGGATCGCTGCGCTGTGAGCGCCTCGCGCCGGGTGCGAAGGTCGGTGATTGTCGGCATCGTGCGCGCTCTTTATCCTCAGTCGGTGTCGCAAGACGGAGCTCGTCATGACGGAAACCATCGCCCGCGTTCGCATTGAACTCGAGGGGACCGCGCCCCTCGTATGGCGTGAACTCGACCTGCCGCTTTCCACCACCCTCGCATCGCTGCACGACATCATTCAGGTCGTGATGCGCTGGCAGGATTATCACCTCCACGAATTCGTGGTGGGCGACAAAATCTACGGGGTCCCTGACCTTGATGACGTTTTCGACGAACGCAAAGTCTACAAGGAGAAGAGTATTCGCCTCGGCACGCTGATGGACCGCGGCGCGCGCGAATTCCTCTACCTCTATGACTTTGGCGACAACTGGCAACACCGCATCATGATGGGTGAGCCGCGACAGGGAGAGCCGGGCGTCGAATACCCACGCTTCGTCGATGGTGCGCGCCGCGCGCCCCCGGAAGACGTCGGCGGGCTTACAGGGTTCGAAGAGTTCCTCGACGCCATGGAAGACCCCGAGCATGATCAATTCCAGCAGATGCTGGACTGGTATGGGGAGGTCTTCGACCCCGAGGACATCGACGCCCGCTGGATCACGATGATCATTCAGGACAATTTTGCCGCCCGCAGACGCGG
>JAUIBJ010000114.1 GCA_030428025.1 Alphaproteobacteria bacterium | reverse complement strand
CGCTTCGAGGTGGGCGAGGTCACCCGCACCGACGTCGCCCTGGCCGAGGCGCAGCTGGCCGCCGCCCGCAGCGGCCTGGCTTCGGCCCAGGGGGATCTGACCCAGGCAATCGAGGAGTTCCGTTCGGCCGTGGGGCGCAAGCCCGGCAATCTGCAGGCACCCGGACGGCTGCCGAAACTGTCGGGTGACATCGACAAGGCCAAGGCGATCGCCGTGCGCAATCATCCCACCATGCGCAAGGCCCAGTATGACGTGGCCGCGGCCGAGCTGTTGGTGCGGGCCGCCGAGGCGGCGATGAAGCCGCGCGTCAACCTGACCACGCGGCTCGGCGCCGGAGAGGAGATCGACGGCAGCGACTATTCCCGCAGCGGCAGCATCGGCGTGACGGTCACAGGCCCGATCTATCGCGGCGGTCAATTGAGTTCGGCACGGCGGCAGGCCATGGCCCAGCGGGACGCGCTGCGCGGGGCGCTTCACGTGATCCGCAATCAGGTCACCGAAGATGTGGGCAGTGCCTATGCGATCCTGCTCGCCGCCCAGGCCAGCCGGCAGGCGGGTCAGGAACAGGTGCGGGCGGCGCGCGTGGCCTTCCGCGGTGTCCGCGAGGAAGCCAAGCTCGGCGCGCGCACGACGCTCGACGTGCTTGATGCCGAACAGGAGTTGCTCGACGCGCAGGCCGGTCTGATCGCCGCCGAGACGAACCTCTACATTGCAGCCTACACGGTGCTGGAAACCATCGGCGAGTTGACCGCCAAGGCGCTGCGCCTCAACGTCCAGATCTACGACCCGGAAGCGTATTACAACTTGGTCAAGGATGCGCCGGTGCCGATCTCGCCTCAAGGCCAGAAACTGGAGCGTGTCCTGCGCGCCTTGGGGAAAGACTAGAATCGTCCCTAAGTTGTTGTGCGAAATGGCCGCGGCGGGTACACTGCTGTCAGGCAAGAGTGGTACATAATCATGTCAGACCCCGTAACGAATGTCGAAATCGAAGACGTTCTGTCTTCCATCCGTCGTCTGGTGTCGTCGGAACAGCGCGGCGACCCCGACGAGGACGATCAGATTGAAGGGCAGGGGGAAAGACGGGAAAACAAGCTCGTCCTGACGCCGGCGCAACGGGTCGATGACCCGCCGGAGGAAACTGAAGACGAGGACGGATACGAGGACAGGGCAGCCGATGCCGAGGTGACCGGGGCGACGGAAGAAGAGGATCGCTTCGCCGGTATTGAGGATGCCGAGATCGTCGAGGCCGGGGAAGAGGCCGAGGCGGCCGCAGACGACGCGCCCGAACCGGAGCCGGGCATTGCCCGTTCCGAGGTGCCCGAATTCCTGCGTCGCGCCGCGTTCGACCGCCGTGTGCAGGCGGCAGGGGAGCCGCAGGAGCAGGCGGAGGAACAAGCACCGTCCGACGTCATCTCGCCGGACGAGCGGCAGGCCGAGAACCACCAGGCGGACCAGGAAGACTTGGCGGTCGAGTTGGAAAGCGAACTGGACGGGATTGAGCCGGACGCCATCGACATGACCGAACTCGAGGCTCGCGTCGCCGGGTTCGAGTCCGCCGTGGCCGAACAGGACGACGAGTGGGAGCCAGACGGTGACGAAGGCCCGGCCGCCGGCTATGCCTCCGGCCCTGTGGGCCCCTTGCCCTGGCAGGATGACGACGAAGGCCGGCGCCGTGCCACCCAGGAGGCGGATAACGACCGCGAAGAGGATGGCGCCTGGTATGCCGACGATGCGATTCTGGACGAGGCGGCACTTCGAGACATGGTGAGCGAGATCGTCCGGCAGGAATTGCAGGGCGCGCTGGGCGAGCGCATCACCCGCAATGTCCGCAAGCTCGTGCGCCGCGAAATCCACCGTGCGCTGATGAGCCAGGGGATCGACTAGACCGCCACCTCTTCCGCCAGGTCGAGCAGCAGATTGATGTTGAAATGCGCCTCGATATGTGCGGCCAGCGCGTCGAGCGCGGCTTCCACGCTGTCATTGAAGGCGAGGCGGGATGGCACGCCAATGTCCGCCAGATACCCCGCCCTGAACGCATCCGAGGCGAAAAGCCCGTGCAGGTAGCAGCCCCGCACACGGCCATCGGCGCTGGCCGCGCCTTCGCGCCGTCCCTCGACGGTCAGCCAGGCGCGGGCGCAGTCGGGCCCCGTGGTCTCGCCCAGATGAATTTCGTAACCTTCCACCGGCGCACCCGTCGCGTCATGGACGGCCTGTGTAAGCGCCAGCCGCTTTTCGGGCTTCATCACGGTGGCGACATCCAGATGCCCCAGGCCCTCGACCTGGCTGGGCGGGCCTTCGATGCCGTCGGGGTCGGCAATCTCGCGTCCCAGCATCTGATAGCCGCCGCAGATCCCCATCACGTGCCCGCCGCGGCGGATATGGGCCGTCAGGTCCACATCCCATCCCTGCGCCCGAAAATGTGCCAGATCGGCGATAGTGGATTTGCTGCCGGGGAGGAGTACCAGATCGGCATCGCCCGGCAGAGGCCGGCCGGGTTCGACAATCTCCACGCTCAGGTCCGGTTCGGCCGAGAGGGGATCCAGATCGTCGAAATTCGCGATCCGACCCAGGCGCGGCACCGCCACCTTCCAGCCGCCGCCGGGGCGGCTGCTTATGTCCATCACGTCTTCGGCGGGCAGGCGCCAGGCCTCGGCGAACCAGGGCAGAAGTCCGAGCGAGGGCCAGCCGGTGCGCCGCACGATCTCTGCCATTCCGTCATCGAAAAGGCTCGGATCGCCCCGAAACTTGTTGATCGCAAAACCTTTTATCCGCGCCGCATCCTCCGGTGCCAGGATCGCCTGAGTGCCCACGATCTGGGCGATTACCCCGCCCCGGTCGATATCGCCCACCAGAACGACCGGCACGCCGGCGGCCTCGGCAAAGCCCATATTGGCGATGTCGCCCGCGCGCAGATTGATCTCGGCCGGGCTGCCCGCACCTTCGATCAATACGAAATCGGCCCGGTGGCAGAGCCGCCGGAAGCTTTCCAGCGCCGGCGCCAGCAACTCCGGCTTTCGGCGCGCGTAATCGCGCGCCCGCAGCGTGGCCACGCGCCTGCCCTGAACGATCACCTGCGCGCCGGTGTCGGTTTCGGGCTTCAGCAGCACCGGGTTCATGTCTGTATGCGCGGGAAGGCGTGCGGCCAGCGCCTGCAACGCCTGCGCGCGCCCGATCTCGCCCCCGTCCACGGTGACGGCGGCGTTGTTCGACATGTTTTGCGGCTTGAAGGGGGCCACCTTGAGCCCGCGCCGCACCAGCGCCCGCGCCAGCCCCGCCACGATCAGCGACTTGCCGACATTCGACCCGGCCCCCTGGATCATTATCGCCTTTGACATGCCCGCCCCCTTGTTGCGGATGTCGTGATACAGAGCGCACCGCCGCGGGGGAAGCGGGGAATGGGCCCGGCGCAACGAAAAAGCCCTGCCGCGAAGGGCAGGGCCATCTCGTGATCGGATCCGCTCGGGGTCAGGCGGCTTCGGCCTGTGCGGCCAGCGCCGCGGCAGCAGCGTTGCGACGTTCGCTTTCCTCGCGCGAGAGCGCGACGGAGGTGCGCACACCTTTGGCCACGAATTCCATCAGCCCGGACACCACCCGCTCATTGGGATCGATGCCGGCGCAGCTCAGCACCTCGCGCCCATCGCGCGAGCGTGCCCAGCGGGCGATCTGTTCCGGACCATTGCCATATTTCTTGTCGTCCGAAATAGCATCGTCCAGAGCGGCCAGTACGACGGCCGCGAAGAGTTTGCGTGCACGGTTGCCCTGTTCGGCATTGAAAGCCGTGCCGTCAACGAAATCCTTCATGATTCGTCCTTGTTAATTATTGCTCTTGTCTTTTCGGCGTGGCGCTGGTTATGGCTGAGTTTGATCGATTCGGATAGCCCTCTACTGCATAGCTGTTATGCGCCTCGTGCAAGACTTTCTGCATGTGCAGCACGAGATATCGTCTTCTTGCCCACCAACGCATCCCCAGATATAGCGTTGGTCAAAGTTTGATCAACCTTTTGTCATGGAAATGCCACGATGCCCAAGATCAATGGAAACGAAATCCGCCCCGGCAATGTGCTTGAACATAACGGCGGTCTGTGGAGCGCGGTGAAGGTCGAGCATGTCAAGCCCGGCAAGGGCGGTGCCTTTGCCCAGGTCGAGTTGCGCAACCTGCGCAACGGCTCGAAGCTGAACGAACGCTTTCGCAGTGCCGACAAGGTCGAGCGCGTGCGACTGGAGCAGAAAGACCAGCAATTCCTCTACGAGACCGACGGGATGCTGGTCTTCATGGACGCGGAAACCTACGAACAGATTGAATTGCCTGCCGAATTGCTGGGCGAGCGCCGCCCCTTCCTGCAGGACGGGATGACCATCCAGATCGAGTATTACGAGAACGAGGCGCTCAACGCGACGCTGCCGCAAAAGGTGACCTGCAAGGTGGTCGAGACCGAACCGGTGGTAAAAGGCCAGACCGCCGCCAACAGCTTCAAGCCGGCCGTTCTGGACAATGGCGTGAAGGTGATGGTGCCGCCTTTCGTGGGGCCCGACGAGGATATCGTCGTCAATACCGAAACGATGGATTACGCCGAGCGCGCCTGAAAGTCAGGCGCCGCAGCGGTCCAGCAGCCGGGTGACCAGCCCCAGGTAACCTGAGCCGAAAAGTCGCAGATGCACCAACGCCGGCCAGAGCTGATAGAGTGGCCGGCGCTCCTGCCATCCGGGCGCAAGCGGGCCGTAGCCATCTAGGAACGCCGGCGGCGGGCTGCCGAAGAGATGCAGCATGGCCAGATCGACCTCCCCGTCGCCCCGATAGCAGGCCGGGTCGATCAGATAGGCGTCGGCCCCGGCGAAAAGCGCGTTGCCCGCCCAGAGATCGCCATGCAGCAGCGCCGGGGGCGGGGTGGCGGGCAGGAGGCTGCCCAGCCGTGCGGCGAGGGTTTCGAGCCTCCGGCGGGGGCCTGCGGGCAGGGCGGGTGCCGAAGGCAAGAGCCGCCGCTCCGCCCAGAAATCCGGCCAGTTTCCGGTTTCCGCATTCGGGATCTCCACCGACCCGAAGGCGTAGTCCTCCTGCCAGCCATAGGCCGGCCCCGTGGATGCATGCAGCCGGGCGAGCCCCGCGCCGAGCGCGTACCAGCCTTCGGGTGTGGCCCCGGTCTCGGGCAACCACTCCAGCAGCACGAGGCCGGGGCCGGCACGCAGCACGCGGGGCACCGGCGCACCCGCCGCGCCCATGGTCAGCAGCATCCGCGCCTCTGCCTCGACCAGCGGGCCGGTCTTGGCCACGAGCCGGCTTCCATCGGCAAGATCGGCGCGCGTCACCTCCGACAGATCCCCGCCATGCATAGGAGAGAGCTGCGCCACCTCTTGGCCCGTCGCCGCCGCGATGCGGACCGACAGGCTCATTCGGCCCGAGTGACCCTGGCCTCGCCCGCCCGCATCTCGCCTTCGGCCCGGTTGAACCGCAGATAGGCGATGGCCTTGCCCCCGGCCTGGCTGAAGAGCGTGCCCGCCGGTTTGCCATCCGCGGTGATCTCCTCGCCAACGGGTGCTGTGCCGTCGACCTCGACCGTGACGAGCCCCTTGCGCAGCTCGGTCTTGTGCTTCATCCGCGCCGTGACTTCCTGACCGACATAGCAGCCCTTCCTGAAATCGACGCCGCCCAGCCGCTCGAACCCGGCCTCCAGGATGAACGTATCGGGCGTCAGTTCGATGCCCGAGGCAGGGATGCAATGGGCCACGCGAAGCGCCTCGAAATCGGTGCCGTCGTCGCCTTCTTCCGCGCCATAAAGCCGCCAGCCAAGTGCGGCGTGACGCGGATCAGCCATCGCCCCCTCGGGCGCTTCGCCCGTGCCACGGCGCAGTTTCAGCCCGGATTCGGCAATCGTGACGTCCGAACGGAGCTTGTACATGTTCAGCCGCTTTAAGAGCGTCTCGGCCAGATCCGACGCGACATCGAGAAAGATTGTCCCCTCCCGCCGGAACAGGAAGAAATCGGCGACATACTTGCCCTGCGGTGTCAGCAGCGCGGCATAGAGCAGGCCATCGCCCATCTTCTCCAGATCGTTGGTGACAAGCCCCTGAAGGAAATGCGCCGCATCCTTGCCGGTAACTTCGAAGATCGTCCGTGCCATCCCGCCTCCCGCTTTGGTTCTGCCTGTAATATAGCGGCCCATAACCGCTGAGAAAGAGGAGAGCCATGCGTGCGCAATTGTCGGTCGTGATTCCGACGCTCGATGCCGAAACCGGGCTCGTGCGCTGTCTGCCCGCGCTTACCGAGGGGCTGACGGCGGGGCTGATCCGGGAGCTTGTGATCTCCGACGGTGGCTCGGGCGATGCCACGCTGACGATCGCGGAAGCGGCAGGCGCGGTGGTGGTCACCGGTGCGCCCTCGCGCGGGGGGCAGTTGCGGCGCGGTGCTGCGGCCGCACAGGGCGAGTGGCTTTTCTTTCTCCATGCGGATTGCGTGCTGCCGCCGGGCTGGGCCGATCTGGTCTCGGCGCATCTGTCCGACGGGCGCCCGGCCCATTTTCGCCTGCGATTCGATGCGGGCGGTTCGGCGGCGCGATGGGTGGCGGGCTGGGCCAATCTGCGGTCACGGCTGTTCCACCTGCCTTATGGCGATCAGGGGCTCCTGATCTCGCGCGCCGAGCATGACGCGGTGGGGGGGTACCGCGATATCCCGCTGATGGAGGATGTGGCGATGGCGCGCGCTCTTGGGCGCCGACTGGTGGCGCTGCCGGCGGCCGTCACGACCAGTGCGGCGAAATACCGGCGCGACGGATGGGGGCGGCGCGGGTGGCGCAACCTCGGCCTGCTCATCCGGTATCTGCTGGGCGCGGACCCCGAGGATCTGGCCAGGCGCTACAGCTGAGGGCTCCGACGTTCAGAACCGCGGCCGCTTGACCTCGTTGAACTCCTTCTGCACCGCCAGATAGTCGTATTCGGTCTTGACCCAGTCTTCGAAGCTTATGGGGCTCTCGCCATTGCGGGCCTCGTAAAGGTCGAGGATGTAGTCGAGCACGCCGGTCTTGGTCCATCGGAAATGGATGAATTTGGCCGCCAGCATCCGCCGCGCCTCCGAGACCGGCCGACCCTCGATTACCAGAAGGTAGATGGCCGAGGCAAAGCCTGCCCGGTCTGCGCCCGACTTGCAATGCATGACGAAGGGCTTCTCGATGGTCCGGAAGGCCTCGATCACCTTAAGAATGTCTTCGGTGGGCGCGGCATGGCGGGCGTGAAAGGTGACATTCACCAGCTTCAGACCAACCTCGCGGCAGCTTTCCTCTTCCACCAGATAATGTGCTGCGCCGGCTGCGCCGCGCAGGTTCAGGATCGACTTGATGCCCATCGCCTTCAGCTTGACGAAGCGTTCATGCGTGGGCTGGTTCGACCGGTACACGCCCGGCGCCACGGGGTGGAAATTGGTCCAAAGCTTGCGTAGCACGGCGTGGTCGAACCAGAGATTGTAGATGTGCGCGCGCCGCCGATTTTCCGGCGTCGAAAGATCGGTGTTGTAGTAGGCGCGCAGGTCCCGTTCCCAGGCCGAGATGCGCTTGAAAAGAGACATGCGGCGAGCGCTCCGTTTTCCGCCCCGCGATCAGGCCGATCCCATGTAGGGGCAACCGTCGCGCAAGGCAAGCCGCTGATCGCCGATTGACGTCCCCGAAACAAGGCGTAATGTCGCCGGTCCCATCAGCAGGAGGACAGGATCATGAGTAAGGCCGGCGGCCGCCCCTATCGTGCCATTCCGGGACCTTCGGTCGTCCCCGAGGCCGTGCTGCGCGCCATGCATCGGGCTGCACCCAACATCTATTCAGAGGAGATCGCGGAGCAGACCGCCGGGATCGTCCGCGACCTCAAGCGCGTGGCTCGGACCGAGCACAACGTGGCGATCTATGTGGGCAACGGTCATGCCGCTTGGGAGGCCGCGCTGTCGAACGTGCTGACCCCCGGCGACCGGGTGCTTGTGCCCGCCACTGGGGTTTTCGCCCATGGCTGGGCCGGGGTGGCCGAGGGCGTGGGCGCCGAGGTGGAGATTCTGGAGTTCGGCCGTCGCACGCCGGTGGACCCGGAGCGGGTTGAGGCGGCCTTGCGGGCCGACAGCGGCCACCGCATCCGGGCGGTGCTGGTCAACCATGTGGATACCTCCACCTCGATCCTGAACGATGCCGCCGCGCTGCGCGCGGCCATCGACGCGGCGGGCCACCCTGCGCTTCTGATGGCCGACTGCATCGCCTCGATGGGCAGCGACCGGTTCGAGATGGACGCCTGGGGCGTCGATGTGGCCGTCTCCGCCAGCCAGAAAGGCTTCATGGTGCCGCCCGGGCTGGGCTTCGTCTTTTTCAATGCGCGGGCCGAGGCGGCTCGGGCGCGCCTTTCTCGCGTCACCCGCTATTGGGACTGGTGCCCTCGCGCCGCGCCCGAGCAGTTCTATCAGTATTTCGGGGGCACCGCGCCCACCCATCACCTCTTTGGGGTGCGCGCCGCGCTCGACATGATCCATGCCGAGGGGGTCGAGC
>JAUIBJ010000113.1 GCA_030428025.1 Alphaproteobacteria bacterium | reverse complement strand
CAGGTGGCGATGTATCTGTGCAAGCAGATGACCAGCCGGTCGCTGCCCGAGATCGGGCGCCGCTTCGGCGGACGCGACCATACGACGGTGATGCACGGCGTGAAACGGATCGAGGAACTGCGCCACCAGGATGCGCAGATTGCCGAGGATCTGGAGCTTCTGCGCCGCACGCTGGAGGGGTAGCACACCCGCCCCGGCCGGTCGCCCACCTTGCTGCGCGGCCGGCATTGACCCTGTGCCACATTGCGCCGAAAACAGCATGAAAAGGCTTGAGCGATGGGGGGAGTTTGCTACGGTGCGCTTCCCGGCACGCCAGATCAGGGAGCGAGGGCATGAAATTCAGCATCGAACGCGGGACGCTGCTCAAGGCGGTCTCGCAGGCGCAGTCGGTTGTCGAACGCCGCAACACGATCCCGATCCTCGCCAATGTCCTGATCGAGGCCGAGGGCGACGGCGTGCAGTTTCGCGCCACCGACCTCGATATCGAGGTGGTGGACAAGGCCCCGGCCCAGGTCGAACGTGCGGGCGCCACCACCGTTTCCGCCGTCACCCTGCACGAGATCGTCCGCAAGCTGCCCGACGGTGCGCTGGTCACCCTCACCGATGACGGCGCCTCGGGGCGCCTCGCGGTCGAGGCGGGGCGGTCGAACTTCTCTCTGGCGACCCTGCCCAAGGAAGATTTCCCGGTGATGGCCTCGTCGGAATATGCCTGCAATTTCTCGGCCAAGGCGCCCGAACTGCGGCGGCTCTTCGACAAGTCGAAATTCGCCATCTCCACCGAGGAGACGCGCTATTACCTCAACGGCGTCTACATGCATGTGGCCGATGCCGAGGGCGGAAAGGTATTGCGATGCGTGGCCACCGACGGCCACCGCCTCGCCCGGATCGACGCCGACCTGCCAGAGGGCGCTGCGGATATGCCCGGCGTGATCGTGCCGCGCAAGACCGTGGGCGAACTGCGCAAGCTGCTCGATGACGACGAGGCGGCGATTGCCGTGTCGGTGTCGGAAAGCAAGGTCCGCTTCGCCACGCCCGACATCACCCTGACCTCGAAGGTGATCGACGGCACCTTCCCCGACTACACCCGTGTCATCCCCACCGGCAACACACGCCGGCTTGAGGTGGATGCCAGCGAATTCGCCCAGGCTGTCGATCGGGTGGCGACCGTCAGCTCGGAACGCTCGCGCGCGGTGAAACTGGCGCTCGACGAGGACCGGCTGGTGCTCTCCGTCAACGCTCCCGACAGCGGCAACGCCGAGGAAGAACTGGCCGTGGCCTATGGCGACGACCCGCTCGAAATTGGCTTCAATGCCAGGTATCTTCTGGAAATCGCCAGCCAGGTCGACCGCGAGAACGCGGTCTTCCTGTTCAACTCCGCCGGCGATCCGACGCTGATGCGCGAGGGCAACGATACGTCCGCCGTCTATGTCGTGATGCCGATGCGGGTGTGAGCCGTGCCAGAATTTTCGAAAATTCCGGGTTGGAAAATGCGCATTTTCTAACCCGTTTTCTTCGAGGAAAACGGGGGCGCTGCGATGACCGGGCTTTACCTTTCCCACCTGACGCTCTCGCATTTCCGCTCGCACAAGGGTGCGGCGCTGAAACTCGATGCGCGTCCCGTGGCGATTTTCGGGCCCAACGGTGCGGGCAAGACCAACCTGCTGGAAGCGGTGTCACTGTTTTCTCCCGGCCGGGGCCTGCGTCGGGCGGCGGCACAGGAGATGGCGCGGCGGCCGGAATCGCTGGGCTGGAAGGTCACCGGTCATCTGCATTCCCTGCACCAGATCCACGAGGTCCAGATCTGGTCGGAAGAGGGCCAGCCCCGGCAGGTCCGGATCGACGGCAAGGCGGCCTCCCAGGTGGCGCTGGGGCGCATCGCCCGGGTGCTTTGGCTGATCCCGTCGATGGACAGGCTCTGGATCGAGGGCGCCGAGGGCCGCCGGCGCTTTCTCGACCGGATGACGATGAGTTTCGAGCCCGCCCATGCCGACGACTCGCTCGCCTATGAAAAGGCCATGCGGGAACGCAACCGCCTGCTGAAGGACCAGGTGCGCGACGGGCACTGGTATGTGGCGCTGGAACGGCAGATGGCCGAGGCGGGGCTGGCGATCCACCGCAACCGGATACAGGCGCTGTCCGAGCTTCGGGCGGCCCAGGACGCGGCCGAGACCGCGTTCCCGGCGGCCGACCTCGAGCTGACCATGTCCGAGGGCGACATGCCCGAATCCGAGGCGGATTTCCGCGAGGCGCTGCACGAAAGCCGCTTCCGCGACCTGGCCGCCGGGCGCACCCTCGTGGGCCCGCACCGGGCCGACCTTTACGGCGTCTATGCCGCCAAGGGCGTACCGGCCAGGGATTGCTCCACCGGCGAGCAGAAGGCGCTGCTCATCTCGCTCATCCTCGCCAATGCCCGAGCGCTTGCCCGCGATTTCGGTGCACCGCCCCTGTTGCTGCTCGACGAGGTCGCCGCCCATCTTGACGCCGCCCGCCGCGCCGCCCTCTATGACGAGGTCTGCGCGCTGGGCGCGCAGGCCTGGATGACGGGCACCGGGCCCGAGCTCTTCGACGATCTGGCCGACCGGGCGCAGCGCATCGAAGTGACCGAGGCCGACGGCATCAGCCAGGTACAGGCGAAGGAGAGCCCATGATCGCGCAGCGCGTGACCCTCATCACCCTTGGCGTGGCCGATCTAGACCGCGCGAAAGCCTTCTATGCTGCGCTTGGCTGGTCGCCGGCCGAAGAACAGGAGGGCGTGGCCTTCTACCAGCTTGCCGGCCAGGTGCTGGGGCTGTTCGGAAAGGAGGCCCTGGCCGCCGATCAGGGGCGTCCGGGCGCGGAACTGAGCACCGGCGCGATGACGCTGGCCCAGAACTTCCCCACCGAGGCGGAGGTGAATACCGCTTTCGACGCTGCCCTCGCCGCCGGGGCCACGCCGCTCAAACGCCCCGAAAAGGTGTTCTGGGGCGGCTATTCGGGTTATTTCGCCGATCCTGACGGCCATGTCTGGGAACTCGCCATGAACCCGTTCTGGCCATTGGCGGAGGACGGCACGCTGACCCTGCCGGGCGCCGGGTGACATTAGGCCTGGCCGATCTGGCGCTTTATGCCGGCGCGCTTTTTATCCTTTTCATTACGCCGGGGCCCGTCTGGCTGGCGGTGCTTGGGCGCACGCTGTCGGGCGGGGCCGCGGCGGCGCTGCCGCTGGCGCTGGGCGTGGTGGTGGGCGACGTGCTCTGGTCGCTGCTGGCGGTGCTCGGGGTTAGCTGGATCGTCACGGCCTATGACGGTCTTCTGACCGCGCTCAAATGGGTGGCCGTACTGATGTTCGCGGGCATGGGCTTTCTCATCATTCGCAACGCCGACAAGAGCCTCGTCGCCGACAGCCGTCTCACCCGTCCGGGCATGTGGGCGGGCTTCATGGCGGGGCTTGCGGCAATCCTCGGCAATCCCAAGGCGATCCTTTTCTACATGGGCGTCCTGCCGGGGTTTTTCGATCTGGCGGGCGTGACGCCGGCCGACATCGCTGTGATCGCCGCGCTCTCGGCGTTGGTGCCCTTCGTGGGAAACATGGGGCTCGCTTTCTTCCTCGACCGTGCCCGTCGGCTATTGATATCGCCCGCCGCGCTGCGGCGCACCAATCTCGTGTCGGGCGGGCTGCTGATCTTTGTGGGCGTGCTGATCGCTTTCACATGATCTGCCGGGCCGCACCGCCGGATACGGCCAATGCCGCAGAATGGAACACAAAATATTGTGCCCTCTGCGTGACATTCCCCCCGGAAAATCGTATAAAATCGCAAAAATACAAAGGACTGGCTTGCATGGCAGAAGCAGCACCGGCGCGGGACGAATATGGCGCCGATTCCATCAAAGTTCTCAAAGGCTTAGAAGCAGTTCGAAAACGCCCCGGCATGTATATCGGCGACACCGATGACGGCTCCGGTCTGCATCACATGGTCTATGAGGTGGTCGACAACGGCATTGACGAGGCGCTGGCCGGTCATGCCGACGTTGTCAACGTGACCATCCATGCCGATTCCAGCATCTCGGTCACCGACAACGGCCGCGGCATTCCGGTGGAAATGCACGAGGAGGAAGGCGTTTCGGCGGCCGAGGTGATCATGACGCAGCTTCACGCCGGCGGCAAGTTCGACAGCAATTCCTACAAGGTGTCGGGCGGGCTGCATGGCGTCGGCGTGTCCGTCGTCAACGCGCTCAGCGAATGGCTGGAGCTGCGCATCTGGCGGAACGGCAAGGAATATCTGGCCCGCTTCGAGGGCGGCGAAACGGTCGAGCATCTGCAGGTGGTGGGCGAGGCCGAGGGCAAGCGCGGCACCGAGGTACGGTTTCTTGCCTCCACCGGAACGTTTTCCAATCTCGACTACAGCTTCGAGACGCTGGAAAAGCGCCTGCGCGAGCTGGCCTTTCTCAATTCCGGCGTCCGCATCCGCCTCTGCGACGAACGCCCGCCGGAGCCGCTGGTTTCGGAAATGCATTACGACGGCGGTGTGCGCGAATTCGTCAAATATCTCGACCGGCACAAATCCCCCATGCTGCCCGAGCCGATCTTCGTGTCCGGCGAGCGCGACGAAATCGGCGTCGAGGTGGCGATGTGGTGGAATGACAGCTATCACGAGACGGTGTTGCCGTTTACAAACAACATCCCCCAGCGGGATGGCGGCACCCATCTGGCGGGCTTTCGCGGGGCCCTGACACGGGTGATCCAGAAATATGCCAGCGAGTCGGGTATCGCCAAGAAGGAGAAGGTGAACTTTACCGGCGACGACGCCCGCGAGGGGCTGACCTGTGTCCTCTCGGTCAAGGTGCCCGACCCGAAATTTTCCAGCCAGACCAAGGACAAGCTGGTGTCGTCCGAGGTGCGCCCTGCGGTCGAGGGGCTGATGAACGAAAAGCTGTCGGAGTGGTTCGAGGAGAACCCGGGCGAGGCAAGGATGATCGTCGGCAAGATCGTCGAGGCGGCGCTGGCGCGGGAGGCTGCGCGAAAGGCGCGGGAACTGACCCGCCGCAAGACGGCGATGGATGTGAACTATCTCGCTGGCAAGCTGAAGGACTGCTCGGAAAAGGACCCCTCCAAGACAGAGCTGTTCCTGGTGGAGGGCGACAGCGCCGGGGGCTCGGCCCAGACCGGGCGCGACCGGCGCACCCAGGCGGTGCTGCCCCTGCGCGGCAAGATCCTGAACGTGGAGCGCGCGCGGTTCGACCGAATGCTCTCAAGTCAGGAAATCGGCAACCTGGTGATGGCGCTCGGCACCGGAATCGGTCGCGACGAGTTCGACATCTCCAAGCTCCGCTACCACAAGATCGTGATCATGACCGACGCGGATGTGGACGGGGCCCATATCCGCACCCTGCTTCTCACCTTCTTCTACCGGCAGATGCCCCAGCTGATCGAGGGCGGATATCTCTATATCGCCCAGCCGCCCCTCTACAAGGTGATGCGTGGCAAGTCGGAAGTATATCTCAAGGACCACCCCGCGCTGGAAGATTACCTGATCCAGCAGGGTACCGAGGATGCGATGCTGCGCCTAGGCTCGGGCGAGGAAATCACGGGCCAGGATTTGGTGCGCGTGGTCGAGGAGGCCCGATATGTCAAGCGCATCCTCGAAGCCTTTCCCACGCATTATCCCCGCCACATCCTCGAACAGGCGGCCATCGCCGAGGCCTTTCTGCCCGGCCGCGCCGATGCCGACCTGCAGGGTGTGGCCGATGCGGTGGCCAAGCGGCTCGACCTGATCGCCCTGGAATACGAACGTGGCTGGCAGGGCCGGCCAACGCAGGATCATGGCATCCGCCTCAGCCGGATGCTGCGCGGCGTCGAAGAGGTGCGGACGCTCGACGGCCCGGTGCTTCGCTCGGGCGAGGCCCGGCGGCTGGGCCAGATCACCGGCTCGCTGCGCGAAGTCTACACCCTGCCCGCCTCGCTGCACCGCAAGGATCGGGCGCAGAACATCTATGGCCCGCTCGACCTGCTCGATGCGATTCTGAAGGAGGGCGAGAAGGGCCTTACGCTACAGCGCTACAAGGGCCTGGGCGAGATGAACCCGAACCAGCTGTGGGAAACCACTCTGGACCCCGAGGCGCGCACCCTGCTGCAGGTCCGTATCGACGACGTGGCCGAGGCCGACGACCTTTTCACCAAGCTGATGGGCGATGTGGTCGAACCGCGCCGCGAATTCATCCAGCAGAACGCGTTGAACGTGGAAAACCTGGATTTCTGAGAGGCTGCGGGTGAGCCGGTGTATTTTCGCGGCGCGCATTCTTTGTCGCGCCGCGAGATGTCAGAAAGCCGAACTGCATCATATTTGTCAGTGACTTGGGGAAAAGCCGCTGCGCGGAGGCTTAGGGCATTCCGCTGTTCCTGGTTCCACTCGGTATTGGAATGTTTCCTTTCCAAACAAGTTCACATCCGCGCGCCAGCCATCAAACGGGCGCCCGGATTGCCGTCCCTGGACGAGAAAACCGCGTATCACTCGTGAAAATGACCGCTCATGCCATCCGCCAAGGCATGAAGCACCCAATGCGCCGCATCGGGATTTGAGTTGAACGGCATGCGCTCCAGCCTCCCCTCCTTCACGCCCGTCTCGGCCTCGAAGACCATCGTGTTTTCCTTGATTGCGGCCATGACCCTCAGGTCGGCAAGGGTTTCGGGATCGACTGCGGTCGGGTCGTCCGAAAGCAGGACGAAGTCGGCGAGTTTGCCCACCTCGATGCTGCCCTTGCGGTCTTCCTCGAAATGCTGCCAAGCCGGCCAGAGAGTCATGGCCTTGAGCGCGGTCATGACATCGACTCGCTGATGCGGCCCCAGAATGTCGCCAGAGCGTGTCCGGCGCGTCACTGTCGCCGACAGGATGCGCATGCTGTCGGGAAACGCGACCGGGGCATCGTGGTGCGTGCTGAACATCATGTCGCGCGTTCTGACCCAGCCGGTAGGCGAGATATTCTCGGCGTTGATTGGCCCGACGGTGTGGTCGCGGTGCCAGTCTCCCCAGTAAAACGTGTGCATCGGGAAGAGCGACGGAAACACATCGAGGCGTTTGAGGCTGTCAACCTGGTCTTCGCGTATGAACTGGCCGTGGATCAGGACCGGACGGACGTCTGCGCCTTCGTGTTCCTTCTGCGCCACGTCGATCGCAGTCAACAGCATGTCGATCGCACCTTCGCCATTCGCATGGGTCAGGATCTGGATGCCATTCTCGTAAGACCAGCTGACGGCGTCCTGGACCTGTTGCATGGTGATCGACGCATATCCGGCATAGCCCGGAGGATAGTCACCGACCGGATCGTAATACGGACGGTCTCGCAAGGCGGTAAAGCCTTGGGGCGATCCGTCGATTGTAAGCTTCGCACCGCCCACGCGTACCCGGCCGTCATACTCCGTCGAAGTGGTTTCGCCGATGAAATCCCGCGCTTCAAGCACATCCGGATAAACAACGACATCAATCCCCAGCTTGCCCGCGTCATCAAGCGCTTTCAGGGTTTGGAAGATCTCGGGCGATGCACGCCCTTCCTGTGCCGTCGTGTACCCGTAGCTGGCCCACAAATCGCTGCCGGCCTCGGCGAAGGCGGCGAAGGCGTCCGGCCCGAGCTTTGACAGCAGAGGAAGCATGACCGCGTAGAAGGCGTACTCCTCCATCACACCATTTAGCGCGCCCGTTTCATCGCGTTGAAAAACGCCGCCGTCCGGGTTCTCGACTGAGTTGTCGATGTTGGCGAACTCGAGCGCCTTCGAGTTGGCGACGCCCAGATGTGACGACTGGTGCACGATCAGGATCGGAACCTCCGTCGAAACCGCATCCAGTTCCTGAACGGTCGGATGGCGCAATTCCGCAAGCTGCCCGTTGTCGTAGCCGAAACCGATGACAAGGCCGGTCTGCTCGACAGCTTCGGCGTTGTCTTTCATCCACGTCCGCAAGGTCTCCTGCAGCGAGGGGATATCGGTCACCTCTCCGTCCGGTGGGGCCAGAAGGTTGGCCGACAGCGCCTGAAGGCCACCGATCACGACGTGTCCATGCGCATCGACGAATCCGGGGATAAGGGTCCGGCCATCGAGATCGAACATCGCCGTGCCGTCGCCCTTGTGCGCCGAAACCTCGTCGAGCGTTCCGACCGCGATGATTTTTCCATCCTTCACCGCGACCGCCTCTGCGGTGGGCTGCGCGTCGTTGATCGTCAGGATCGGCCCTCCGGAATAAAGGGTATCCGCGACATCCTGTGCGAGGGCAGGATATGCAGACAAGACGCCAGCAACTAACACACCTAAACTCAAAGAGGATTTCATCATTTCTTGTTATCCTGATTGTTTCGCCATGTCCCGAAACGGCTGAGGCAAGTAACGCTTTTTGAAGAATTCCACCCGAATTTCGGGACCTCGATAAAAAGGGAAAATCGCTACGAAGCTACGAACTAGGATACGGAAAGTTTAAGTCAATCGTTTGAATCCACTTGTGTGAGGATACGTGTCCATCTTGCGGATTCCTGAAGCCACACGCGCCGCCTGTCTTTCGATCCCGAACCTCTGATCCTCATGATTA
>JAUIBJ010000112.1 GCA_030428025.1 Alphaproteobacteria bacterium | reverse complement strand
CGCCCCGCGCATTTCAAGATCGACCTCGGCGATGCGGAAGCCGTCCTCGGTTTCGCGCATGGTAGTCAGGCGCGTCTCGCCCCCTTCCGACAAGGGCGGCTGATACATCAGAAGGCAGGTGGATTGCGCCATGCCCCGCCCGACGCGGCCACGCAGCTGGTGCAGTTGCGCGAGTCCGAAACTTTCGGCCCGCTCGATCACCATGATCGAGGCGTTGGGCACGTCGACTCCCACCTCGATCACCGTTGTCGAGACCAGCACCGACGTCTCGCCGCGCTGGAAGGCAGCCATCGCCGCGTCCTTCTCCTCGGGCGGCATCTGGCCGTGCACCAGCCCGACCGTTCCCTCGCCCAGGGCCGCGCGCAGGCGCTTGAAGCGCTCATGCGCGCTGGAGAGATCGATCGCCTCGCTTTCCTCCACCAGCGGGCAGACCCAATAGGCCTGCCGTCCTTCGGCAATCGCCCGGCGCAGGTGATCGACAACCTCGTCCATTCGGCCCTGGCTCACCAGCGCGGTCTTGATCGGCTTCCGCCCGGGCGGCTTTTCATCGAGGATGCTGACGTCCATGTCGCCATATTGTGCCAGCGACAGGCTGCGCGGGATGGGCGTGGCGGTCATTACCAGAACGTCGGCCCGCTCACCCTTGCGCCCCAGCTCCAACCGCTGTCGCACGCCGAAGCGGTGTTGTTCATCGACGATGGCAAGGCGCAGATCCTGAAATTCCACATCCTTCTGAAAGACCGCATGAGTGCCCACGAGGATCTGCGTCTCACCGGATTTCAGCGCGGCCAGCTTGCGCTTGCGCCCGGCACCCTTGTCACGCCCCGTGAGGATGTCGATCGTCACGCCCGCCGAGCCGGCCATCGGCGTCAGGCTTTCCAGATGCTGGCGGGCGAGAATTTCGGTGGGCGCCATCAATACCCCCTGCCCGCCTGCCTCGACCGCAATCAGCAGCGCCTTGAGCGCGACCAGCGTCTTACCCGCCCCCACATCGCCCTGCAGAAGCCGGTTCATGCGTCGGCTGTCGGCCATGTCGGCGGCGATCTCGGCAATCGCGCGGGTCTGGGCGCCGGTCGGGGCATAGGGTAGCGCGTCGAGCAGCTTCGCCTGCAGCTTGCCGGTGCCCACGGTCGCCCGCCCCTTGGCGCGGCGCAGCTTGGCCCGGGCCAGCGCCAGGGTCAGCTGATGGGCCATGAATTCGTCATAGGCCAACCGCTCGCGGGCCGGATCGGCGGGGCTGAGATCGGCCATGTTTTCTGGCGCATGCGCCCGGCGCACCGCCTCGTGCCAGTCGGGCCAGCCCGCCTGTGCCTTCTGGGCGGTGTCGATCCATTCCGGCAGGTCGGGTGCGCGGGCCACCGCCGACTGGGCGGCCTTGCCCATGGTCTTTTGCGTGACCCCGGCGGTCAGCGGGTAGACCGGTTCGAAATCGGGGATCTCTCCCGCCTCGTCGGGGGACAGGATATGGTCGGGATGCACCATCTGCGCCATCCCGTCGAAAAGTTCCACCTTGCCCGAGATCACCCGCCGCTGGCCCGTGGGCAGGATGCGGCGCAGATACTCGTCGCGGGCATGGAAGAACACCAGCTGGAACGTGGTGGCGGCATCCTCCACCTCCACCCGGTAGGGGCCGCCGCGTCGTTGCGGCGCGCGGTGCCGGCCGACGGTGACCTCGACGGTGACCGTTTCGGGAAAGCTCGCCCCCTGCACCGTGTCGCGTCGGCGCCGGTCGATGCCGGAATAAGGCAGCGTGAACAAGAGGTCACGCGGGCGGGTGATCTCCAGCGCCTGCAGGTGGCGCGCGGTCTTGGGCCCCACCCCCTCCAGCGTTTCCAGATCGGCGAAGATCGGAAAGAGAAGCTCGGGCCGGCCGCTCATGCGTCCCCGATCAGCCTCAGCCAGCCGTCCTCGTCGATGGTCTCGACCCCAAGCTCGGCCGCTTTCTTGGCCTTGGAGCCCGCTCCGGGGCCCGCGACCACCAGATCGGTCTTGGCGCTGACGCTGCCCGAAACCTTGGCGCCAAGCGCCTCGGCGCGCGCCTTGGCCTCGGCGCGGGTCATCTTTTCCAGCGTGCCGGTGAAGACCACGGTCTTGCCGGCGACGGGGCTGCCCTCGGTCCGCGGCCGGGCGGCGGCCTCGACCGTCAGATGCGCGGTGAGCCGGTCGATGCTGGCGCGCTCCTCGTTCTGGGCGAAAGCGGTCACGAGGCTGCGGGCCATGACCGTGCCCACCCCATCGATTCCCAGAAGCCGTTCCCATTCCGGGCCCTCGCACTCGGCGGCGGCGTCCATGGCGGCAAGGAACTCGTCCCAGTCCCCGTAAAACCGGGCGATCAGCAGGCTGGCCTGCTCGCCCACATGCCGGATGCCGAGCGCGAAAAGCAGACGCCCGAAGGGGATTTTTCGTTTTTTATCAATTGCCTGAAAGAGGTTTTTCGCGCTTTTTTCACCCCAGCCTTCGCGGTTCTTAAGCTGCTTCATGCCGCTGCCGAAGCGGTCCTCCAGCGTGAAGATGTCCGCCGGTTCCTTGATCCAGCCGTCGCGATAGAACTGTTCCACCTGTTTCGCCCCCAGCCCCTCGATGTCGAAGGCCGCGCGGGAGACGAAATGTTTCAGCTTTTCAACCGCCTGCGCGGGGCAGATCAAGCCGCCCGTGCAGCGGCGCACGGCGTCTCCTTCCTCGCGGATGGCTTCGGAGCCGCATTCGGGGCAGGTCTGCGGGAATTGATAGGGCTCCGCATCCTCGGGACGTTTGGACAAATCCACATCGGCCACTTTCGGGATCACGTCACCGGCGCGATAGACCTGTACCCAGTCGTCCACGCGAATATCCTTTCCGTCGCGGATCGGGTTGCCCTTCGCGTCGCGCCCGGCGATGTAATCCTCGTTATGCAGCGTGGCGTTGGAGACGACGACGCCGCCCACGGTGACGGGGTGCAACCGAGCCACGGGGCTGAGCGCGCCGGTGCGTCCCACCTGGATGTCGATGGCCTCCAGCCGGGTCCAGGCCAGTTCGGCGGGGAACTTGTGGGCGATGGCCCAGCGGGGCGTGGTGGAGCGATAGCCCAGCCGGTGCTGCAAAGCGAGGTCGTCGACCTTGTAGACCACACCGTCGATGTCATAGCCCAGTTCGCTGCGCATCTGTTCGATCCGCGCGTATTGCGCCAGCATCTCCGCCGGCCCGTCGCAGAGTTCGGTAAGCGGGTTGGTCTGGAAGCCCATGTCGGAGAGGCGGTTGATGGCGCCCATCTGGCTCTCTGCCAGCGGGGCGCTCACCTCACCCCAGGCATAGGCGAAGAACCTGAGCGGCCGGCGGGCGGTGATCGCCGGGTCGAGCTGGCGCAGGGAGCCGGCGGCGGCATTGCGGGGATTGGCGAATTGCTTGTCAGCCTTTTCGGCCTGCCGCGCGTTCAGCGCCTCGAAATCTGCATGGCTCATATAGACCTCGCCGCGCACCTCCAGCACGTCCGGCGCGTCGTCGAGCCTCTCGGGGATGTCGTCGATGGTGCGGGCATTGGCGGTGACGTTCTCGCCCATCGCCCCGTCGCCGCGGGTGGCGGCCTGCACCAGCCGGCCTGCCTCGTAGCGCAGGGAAAGGCTCAGCCCGTCGATCTTGGGTTCGGCCGTGTAGGTGAGCGGCGCGTCATCGGCCAGGCCAAGATAACGGCGGATGCGGGCGTCGAATTCGGTGATTTCCTCGTCATCGAAGGCATTGGCGAGGCTCATCATCCGCACCGCGTGGGTGACCTTGGCGAAAGCTTCCGAGGGGGCCGCGCCGACCTGCTCGCTGGGGCTGTCAGCGCGTTTGAGATGCGGAAAGCGGGCCTCGATCTCGGCGTTGCGGGCCTTCAGCGCGTCGTATTCCGCGTCGCTGATCTCGGGCGCGTCATGGGTGTGATAGGCGGTGTCGGCCTCAGCCAGAACCTGCGCGAGGCGCTTGAGTTCCTCCGCCGCCTCCGCCTCGCTGAGCGCCTCGACCTTCGGAAGTTCCGCCATGCCACGCCTCCATGAAGGGGGATGGCCGGCCGTCCCGGCCCGTGCCGCGCCCCCGGGGGGAATCCCCGGGAAAGTGATAGGGGGCAAGGCGGCTCAGGTCCAGCCGGTCGATGGCCCTTCGGGCCCGGCGGCGGCCAGGCCAGGCCGCTGCCGCGGGGTCGCGGCTCAGGCGCCGATGGCCAGCGGCCGGTCGCCGCTGGAGGCCGGATCTGGATCGCGCAGCACATAGCCGCGGCCCCAGACGGTCTCGATATAATTCTCGCCGCCCGTGGCCTCGGCCAGCTTCTTGCGCAATTTGCAGATAAAGACGTCGATGATCTTCAACTCGGGTTCGTCCATACCGCCATAGAGATGGTTGAGGAACATCTCCTTCGTGAGGGTCGTGCCCTTGCGCAGGGAAAGAAGCTCCAGCATCTGGTATTCCTTGCCGGTCAGATGCACCGTCTTGCCCTCGACCTCGACGGTCTTGGCGTCGAGATTGACATTGATCTTGCCCGTCCGGATCACCGATTGCGAATGACCCTTCGACCGGCGGATGATCGCGTGAATGCGCGCGACCAGTTCCTCCCGGTGGAACGGTTTGGTGAGGTAGTCGTCGGCACCGAAGCCGAAGCCCTTGATCTTGCTTTCCGTGTCGTCGGCCCCGGTCAGGATCAGGATCGGGGTCTCGACCCGGGCCATGCGCAACTGGCGCAGGACGTCATGACCGTCCATGTCCGGCAGGCCGAGATCCAGCAGGATCAGGTCGTAATCGTACAGTTTTGCCAGGTCGATGCCTTCCTCGCCCATATCGGTCGTGTAGACATTGAGGTTGGCATGGGACAGCATCAGCTCGATGCTCTTGGATGTGGTCGGGTCGTCTTCCACGAGAAGCACACGCATCTTCATCTCCGCTCGTAACCGAAATCTCGTGGCGAGATTGGCCAATATTGGTTAACTACTGGTTACCATGAGAGAATAAATAGCGAACTCTACTTTTGGTTGTCTAATACTTTCTTGTGGTCGCCTTGAGCCCCTCGGCCCCGTGCTGGCTCAACGCACTGACCCATTCCTGGAATTCCTCGGCCGAAAGCCCGTAGCGTTTCTCCGCCTCGGCCTGGGAAATCAGGCCGTGAACCACGCCGCGCACCACCGCCAGCTTGCGCGAGGCGACCCAGCGGCTTGTGTCCTTCGGCGGCAGGTCGGCGCGGGTCATCACCGTGCCGTCCGGCAGTTTGACCGCTCTTGGCCCATCCACTTTCTTGAGATACATCGCTCTCACCCTCTTGCCTTCGAGGGCCGGAGTGTTGGGCATCGCACTTAATTCGGCGTGAAACCGGGCCTTGAGAGTATGTCGGATTTTCCTATATTCCGCAGCACCTGCCCCGGAGACCGCGATGCCGCTCGACACAGACCTGAATTCCCTCGGCCTGCCCAAGGCCCCCGCCGAAACCCGCGTCGTGGTGGCGATGTCGGGCGGCGTGGATTCCTCGGTCGTGGCGGCGATGCTGGCCGAGGAAGGCTATGACGTGGTGGGCGTGACGCTGCAACTCTACGACCACGGCGCGGCGCTGGCCAAGAAGGGCGCCTGCTGTGCCGGGGTGGATATTCACGATGCTCGCCGCGTGGCCGAGGAGATGGGCTTTCCCCACTATGTGCTGGATTACGAGAACATTTTCCGAGACGCGGTGATCGACGAGTTCGCCGACAGCTATCTGGCGGGCGCGACGCCCGTGCCTTGCATCCGCTGCAACGAACGGGTGAAGTTCAAGGATCTGCTGGAGACGGCGAAGGATCTGGATGCCGATTGCATGGCGACCGGGCACTATATCCAGCGCAAGCCGGGGGCAACCGGCCCCGAGTTGCATTGCGCCGAGGATGCGGCCCGGGATCAGAGCTATTTCCTGTTCTCCACCACGCCCGAACAGCTCGATTTCCTGCGCTTCCCGCTGGGCCACCTGCCCTCGAAGGAGGCCACGCGCAAGCTTGCCGCGCGCTATGGGTTGCCGGTGGCCGACAAGCCCGACAGTCAGGATATCTGCTTCGTGCCGAACGGGAATTACGCCTCCGTCATCGAAAAGCTGCGCCCCGGCGCGGCAGAGCCGGGCGAAATCGTGGATGTGGACGGTCGGGTTCTGGGCAGCCATGATGGGGTGATCCACTATACCATCGGGCAGCGCCGGGGCCTTGGCATCGGCGGGCTGTCCGAGCCCTTGTATGTGGTGAGGCTGGATGTGGATGCCAAACAGGTGATCGTCGGGCCGAAGGAGATGCTGGCGACCCGCGTGGTCCCGGTGCGCGAGATCAACTGGCTGGGCGATGCCCCCCTGACCTCGCAGGCCGAATGGCATGTTTCGGTCAAGGTCCGCTCCACCCGACCGCCGCGCGAGGCGATCCTCCGTCCGCTTTCCGCGACAGAGGCAGAGGTTGAGTTGCTCACGCCCGAGGAGGGCGTCTCTCCGGGGCAGGCCTGCGTGTTCTACGAAACCGGCGGCAGCCGCATCCTCGGCGGCGGGTGGATCTGGCGGGGGTGAGCCGCGGTTTGCGGGTTGCCGCGAGAAGGTGGCGCTGCCACTGTCCTTTTGTTCACACATAACAAAAGGCCCTGCCGATGACCGCGCCCGCGACCACGCCGCCCGTTTATCTCGATTATCTCAACCGCTTCGATATCGAGGCGCTCGGGTTCACCGATGCCGAGATCCTTTCGGCCATCGAAGCCTCGCTCGCCATGCAGGGCAAGGGCGAGACGGCGATCGAGCCGCGGATGCATATCCGGCCGCGTGCGGGCGTCGAGGGGCATTTCAACGTGCTCAGGGGCTGGATCGGGGGAAAGATCGACAGCGCCGGCACCAAGGTGGTGGGCGATTTCGTCGACAACTACAAATCGGGGCGGCCCTCGGAATACGGGCTTCTGACGCTGTTCGATCCACGCATGGGCGCGCCCAAGGCGCTCATCGACGCAACCGGCATCACCGAGATGCGCACCGGGGCGGTCACCGCACTCGGCGCCAAGTATCTGGCCCCGGAAAAGCCGCGCGTTCTGGGCCATATCGGCGCGCGCGGGACGGCCTATTGGAATGTCCGGCTTCTCTGCCATCTGTTCGAGTTCGAGGAGGTGCGCGTGCATTCGCGGCGGCCGGAAAGCCGGGAGGCCTTCGCGGCCCAGCTGCGGGCAGATCTGGGGCGCGAGATCATCGTCACCGACGACTGGAAGTCCTGCCTGCAAGATGCTGATATCGTTGTGGAAGCCTCCCGCCTATCCGAGCCGCAGCCGCTCCTGAAAACGGACTGGATCAAACCCGGCGCGCTCGTCGTGCCTTACGGGACAATGTCGGCGGTGGAATTGAATCTCACCGATATCATGGACAAGATCGTAATGGACGATTGGGGCCAGGCGCACGGGGTCTTCGGGGCGCTGCGGGAACATGTGGATCAGGGAAAGCTGACCGAAGAGACGCTGCACGCGGAACTGGGGCAGATTGTGGCCGGGCTGAAACCGGGACGCGAAAGCGCGGACGAGACCATCCTCTTCTGGCACCGGGGGTTGTCGCTGTCGGATATCGCGCTCGGCCATGCAATGCTGGCCAAGGCGAAGGGGATGGGGATCGGCCAGCGGCTCCGGTTCTACTGAAGCCGGTTCAGAACCGCCCTTGCCGCGCGCAGCCCCGGGGCCTCGCCACCCCGGCCCAGCCGTTCCATCGTCGCCCGCATCGCCTCGGGCTGGTTCCCGGGATCGTCAAGCAATTCCAGAATCTTGGGAGCAATTCTTTCAGCCGTGCAGTTGCGGCCCAGAAGCTCTGGCACGGCGCGGGTTTCGGTGACCAGATTGACCAGCGTCAGCGTGTCCACCTTGAGCAGGCATTGCAGAATCATCCGGCTGACGGGGTGCACGTCATAGGCGATCAGCATCGGCGTGCCCGCCGCCGCCAGTTCCAGCGAGACCGTGCCGGAGGCCGCGAGCGCCCGATCGGCTGCACCGAACGCGGCCGCCTTTTCAAGGGCATACACCTCGTTGCTGCGACCCTGAGGAGCGACGAGAAGCGGATCGCCCGGCCAATCGGCGATGAGGCCGCGCAGCTGCGCCTCGCGCGCATCGGTGCTGGGCACCACCAGCCGCAGATCCGGCCGCTGCCGGCAGACCTCGCGCAGCGCCGCCCCGAAAATCGGAGCGAGCTGCGCCACCTCGCTGCGGCGCGAGCCCGGCAGAACCAGAAGCACCGGCGCCTCGCCCAACCCCCTGTTCTCGCGAAAGGCGGCGATCTGCTCGGCCGTCGCCTGCGGCTCGCTCACAACCGGATGGCCAACGAAATCGCATTCCATGCCGGCGGCTTCCATATAGGGCGGCTCGAAGGGCAGCAGAGCCAGCACATGATCGATATAGGGCGCCATCTTCCGGGCCCGTCCCGGGCGCCAGGCCCAAACCGAGGGCGCCACGTAATGCACTGTTCTGAAAGTGCTTTTCGCCCTGACGAGTTTGGCCACGCGGAGACAGAAATCGGGGCTGTCGATGGTGATCAGCAGATCTGGCCGGGCCTCGAGAACGGCCTCGGCGGTTTCGTGCAGGCGGCGGCGCAGATGC
>JAUIBJ010000111.1 GCA_030428025.1 Alphaproteobacteria bacterium | reverse complement strand
TGGCCATGCCGATCACGCGCAAAAGCTCGGCATATTGCGCCTCGGTCATGCCCTTGGCGCGGGCGGCGGCGGTGTGGGAATGCACGCAGTAGTCGCAGGAATTGGCGGCCGAGACGGCGATATAGACCAGCTCCTTCACCATCGGGTCGAGCGCGCCGGGGCCCATCACCGATGTCAGCTGTTCCCATGTGGCGCGCAGTTGCGCCGGATCGTGCGCCAACGCACGCCAGAAATTGTTGATGAAGTCTGTGCCGCGGGTCGCGCGGATGTCGTCGAAGACCGCGCGCACCTCGGCGCTGGCCTCTTCATCGGTGATCAGTGTGACGGTGGCCATGGGCACCCCCCTCAGGTTGGAACATATTTCTTGAGAACGTCCAGCGCCACGATGTCGAGCGCGCGCGCATGCGTGGCCTCCAGCCGCACCTGCGGGGCACAGCCCTCGTCATGGGCTTGCAGGAAGCGGGCGGCGCAGAGGCACCACTGATCGCCCGGTTTCAGCCCGGCAAAGCCAAATTCCGGGCGCGGCGTGCTGAGGTCGTTGCCCACATATTTCGAGAAGGCCAGGAATTCGGCCGTCATCAGCGCGCAGACGGTATGGCTGCCCCGGTCCTCCGCGCAGGTGTTGCAATGGCCGTCGCGGAAGAAGCCCGTCACCGGGTCGTTCGAACAGGCGGCGAGCGGCTCTCCCAGAACATTGATCGGGGGATCCTTTTCCAGCATTGCGGGGCCTCCTTTGATGGGAAGCCTAGCCTATCCGCGCCGCGAGGCAACCCGCCTCTGCCCATCAACTCTGGTGGAGGACGGTTTCGAAGCCCTCGAATAGCGGCGGACCCATCAGGGCGTCTCTGGTCGAGCTGTTTCCGGCGCCCTTGTGTGCGTCGCGGAACTGTTCCGATCTGGTCCAGGCCTCGAAATCCTCGCGGCTGTTCCAGATGACGTGGCTGGAATAGAGGCGATAGCCTTCGCCCTCGGGCCCCTTCAGCAGGCGGAATTCCTGAAAGCCCGGCACTTCCTTCAACCGGCTTTCGCGTGTGCGCCACATCTCCTCGAACCCGGCTTCGAAACCATCGCGCACCCGGAAACGGTTCATTGCGATAAAGCTCATCTCTTGACCCTTCTTCTGGCTTGAACGGCGGTCATTGTCGCTGGCGAAGGTCGGCTGGCTGCGTGTTTCATCTAACAGCAGGCCGGCCGAGGGGGCAAGCAGGTCAGAGCGCGCCGGCGATCGCCCGCAGCATCGCCATGTTCCGGCCATGCACACCCTTTTCGCGAAATCTCAGATCGGCAGCGGTGACCACGATCACCGCGTCGCGGGCGCGGTCGATGTAAAGATACTGACCATAGATGCCGCGCGCCATGACCACGTCCGCCGGTCCGTCCTTCGGGATCCACCACTGATAGCCGTACCGGATGCGGCCCGGTTCGGTCGGCGCGGTCGGCGTGGTCGAGGCCGCCAGCCAGTCGGCCGAGACCACGCGGCGCCCGTCGATCTGCCCGTTCTGTTCGATCATCAGGCCGAAACGCGCATAATCGCGCGTGGTCATGTTGAGCCCGCCCAGGGCAAAGGCGACCCCCTCGCCATCGGTGATGTAATAGGGGGCCTGTTCCAGCCCGAGCGGCGCGATCACCTTTTCCGACAGAAGCGAGGGGATATCGCGCCCCGTGGCGCCCCTGATGATCATGCCCAGAACATGCGTATCGATCGAAACGTAATGCCAATGCGTCCCCGGGGCCGTCGCGCGAGCCACCAGGCCGGCGGCAAAGCCGTCCATCGTGCCGCCAAGCGCCAGAACCCGGCCCATGCGGTTGATGTCCGAATTGTAGTCAAGATAATCTTCGTCGAAGGCGACGCCGCTGGTCATCTGCAGCACGTTGCGTAGCGTCGCGCCGTCATAGGCGCTGCCTTTCAGCGCCGGGGCATACTTGATCACGGGATCGTCGAGCGAGGAAATCGCGCCCTCTTCCATCATGATGCCGAAGAGCACCGAGAGATAGCTCTTTGCGAAAGACCAGCCGATCCGCAGATCCGCCGGGCCAGTGCCCTGGTGATAGCTTTCATGGACAACCTTGCCGTCCTTCAGAACCAGCAGAGACGTAATGGCGCGGTCCTCGATCCACTGCCCTATGCCGTCTGGCAGAAGGGCGGGCGCGCCCTCGGGCAGCTCCGTCACCGGCCCGTCGCCGCGTGGCACTGGCACCGTCAGGAAGGCACGGTTCATGTGCGAGAAATTCGCAACGATCCTGTCTTCCTCGAACAGGCTGTTCACCGCCAGCAGCCGGGTGATCTCCTCGCGCTTCCAGAGCCCCACCACGATGGCCGCCAGCACGAAGGCCAGCAACACCCTGAGGAACCACCTGAAAACGGTGCGCATCGGCATCTCCCTGTCCGCGGTCAGAAAAGCAGGGACGGCGCGGCCTGTCCAGCGGCAGCCGTCACGCCACCCTTGCGATCCATCGGAAGCTCTCGAGCGCCTGATCGAAGACGCCTTCCTCGCTGAACCGGCGGTTGGCCGATGTGGCGACGACCAGCACCTGTCGGGGCCGGTCGAAATAGATGTACTGCCCGTAGATGCCGCAGGCGAGGAACTCGCCGGGGCCCCCATCGGCAGGCATCCACCACTGATATCCATAGCCCATCTCGCCCGGTGCCGTAGGCGCGCTGGCCACCGTCGCCTCGGCGACCCATGCCTCGGGCACGACCTGCCGCCCCTGCCAGGCGCCGCCCTGCAGGATCATCTGGCCGAAACGCGCGTAATCCCGCGTGCGCAGGAGCATGCCGCCCAGAACGAAGGCGGTGCCGCAGGCGTCTGTGACATAGGCCGGGTTCGCCTCCAGCGCCAGCGGGGCGATCAGGTATTCGGCCATCAGTTCGGGAATGTCTTTCCCGGTCGCACCGCGCAGGACGAGGCCCAGAACATGCGTGTCGATGGAGTTGTAGGCAAAGGTCGCACCCGGGGCGCGGTCGCGCACGGAAAGCGACAGGGCGAAGTCGTCCATCCCGCCGCCCGCGCCCAGATGGCGCGCCATGCGCCGCACGTCCGAGGCGGGGTCCAGATATTCCTCGCCGAACCTGACGCCGCTGGTCATCAGCAGCAGCTGCCGGGGGGTGACCTCGGCATAAGGCGTTCCGTCGAGAACGGGCGCATAGCGCGCCGCGCGATTGTCGAGGCCGTCCAGCGCACCGGCGTGAATGAGGATGCCGGCGAGGGTGGAGAGAAAGCTTTTCGCGACCGACCACGACATGCGCAGGTCCGCCGCCCGGCTGCCGAGCCGGTAGCTTTCATGCAGCACCTTGCCGTCCTTGAGCACCAGCAGCGAGGTGACCGCCTGCGCCCCGGTCCATCTTTCCACCCCTTGCGGCAGGGGCAGGGCGGGGCCGGCGGGCAGGGGGCTGACCGGCCCCGCGCCGCGCGGCATGATGCGCACCGGGAAGAGCCGGGCCATGGAGGAGAAATTGCCGACGATCCGGTCGGGGTCGAACAGCCGCTCGATTTCGGCGGCGCAGCGCCCCCCGCCCATCAGCGAAACCTGTCGACCAGTTTCTGAAGGGGCGAGCGGGTGTCTTCCGCCTTCGGCGCCGCCTCTGATGGCGCGCTTGGGGCGGCGGGTTGCGGGTCGGGCTTCGGCGACGGGACCGGTTTGCGCGAAGGCGCTGTGCGCTGCGCCACCGCGTTGAGGAAACGGTCGGTCCGGCCCGCCGCCAGCTCCGGCGCCCCTTCGGCGAGGCCGCGCATCAGATCGTCGAGCCAATCCCGATCCGCCTTGGCGAAATCCTGAAGAACGTAGTGGGTCACCAGTTCCTTGCGGCCGGGATGACCGATGCCAAGCCGCACGCGGCGATAGCTGTCGCCGATATGGCTGTGCAGCGATCGCAGCCCGTTATGGCCAGCATGGCCACCGCCCGTCTTGACCCGCACCTTGCCCGGCGCGAGATCCAGTTCGTCGTGGAAGACGGTAACGTCTTCGGGGGCGAGCTTGTAGAACCGCATCGCCTCGCCCACCGACTGGCCGGAGAGATTCATGAAGGTCGTGGGCTTGAGAAGCAGTACCTTCTCGCCGCCCAGCCTGCCCTCGGTCACCTCGCCCTGAAACTTGGCCTTCCACGGCCCGAACCCATGTTCCTCGGCGATCCGGTCCAGCGCCATGAATCCGATATTGTGCCGGTTGCCGGCATATTTCGCGCCCGGATTGCCGAGCCCCGCGAAAATCAGCATGGCCGTGCCTCGCCCCGTTTCGGTTGTCCGAAGGTTTAGGCCGTGGGCGGGTGTGTTTCAACCAGCGCCCTGAAACGAAAAACGCGGGGAGGTCCAGGCCTCCCCGCGTTTCAACGTGTCGCGTGGCTCGCGCGGCTTACTCTTCGGCGCCCTCGGCCTCGGCTTCTTCCTCGCCGACGGTCGGCACTTCGGCGGATTCGGGCTCTTCCTCGTCCTCGTCGGACTGCAGTGCGGACGGCGCCGAGACGTTGCAGATCACGAAATCACGCTCGATGGTCGGCTTGGTGCCGTCGGGCAGGGTGACCTGGCTGATGGTGATCGTGTCGCCGATATTCAGGCCGGCAAGGTCGACAACCACCTTCTCGGGGATGTCGCCCGCGGTCACGATCAGCTCGATCTCGTTGCGCACCACGGTCAGCACGCCGCCCTTGCGAATGCCGGGGGCGTCGGCTTCGTTGATGAACTCCACCGGAATGAACAGGTTGATCTTGGTATGACGGCGCAGGCGCATCAGGTCGAGATGCGTTGGCAGATCCTTGACCACGTCGCGCTGCACGTCGCGGCAGATCACCCGCACATCCTCGTGCCCGTCGACCTTGAGGTTGAAGAGGGTCGATTTGAACCGCCCGTCCTTCAGCTTCTTGATCAGTACGTTATAGGGGATTTGGATCGGCAGCGGGTCTTTCTCGCCGCCGAAAACGATACCCGGAACCATATGCGCGCGGCGCACCGCACGAGCGGCGCCCTTGCCCGTCCCCGTGCGTTCCTGGGCGTGAAGATCAGGAATTTCTCCAGCCATGATGTTCTCCATATGCAAAGGCGGGGTGCCTCCAAGGCTGTCACCCCGCGTGAAGCCGCGCGTATAGACCGATTGCCGGTCTTTGGAAAGGGCAAATCGACGATCTTTGCGCGGTCTACCGGCTGCGGTCGGGGGGCGGCGACCCAATGCCCCGATGCAGGGCCACCCAGGACAGGATGGCGATCATGGCGCAGGCGATGAGGCCAAGGATGCGTTCGACCAGCCCGTCGTAATGCGTCGACATGAACAAAAAGACCGGCGCCAGCAAAACCCAGGCGATCCCCAGCCCGGCCAGCGCCAACGCAGAGCGCGGATGCCGGGGCTTCAACCCGCCGAACATGCCAAGCGGCAGATAGGCGAACAGAAGGCCGAGCGCATAGACCAAATAGCTGTGGATCACAACGGTGCCGCCATTGGCGTCACCGTCGCCATATTCGTCCCGTGCACCCACCACGATCACCAGACCGGCGATCACGGCCAGTGCCAGCACGCCGCCGGACCATCCGGTTTTCCCAAGATGGACATGGGCCATGGCCAGGGACGTGGCCATGAGACCTGCGGCAAAGCCGTAGAGCGCCACATCCATGATGGCGGCGAAACGCCCCGCCGCCAGATCGCTGATGGTGTCCGATATCCAGTCGTGCCCGGGCACGATGGTCTGCGCCACAAGCGTTCCGCCGATCGCCGACAGACAGCCCAGCAGGCCCGCGATCCCGAGGATCTTGGCCAGCAGCGGCCGTTGGCGTGCCGCCCCGTCTTGAATGTTCAAATTCATCGGCCACCCCCGTCGACGTCTCTCGGACAACCCTTCGGGGGATGACGAGGTTCCGTCTCCGGCCTATTCCCAGTCGCCGGCGAAACCCTTCGGCACCATCAGCACGTCGCGATCGAGCGTCTTCACGTCGCGCCGCCCGCAGAGCGCCATCGAGGTGTCGAGTTCCTTGTGCAGGATTTCCAGCGCCCTGGTGACGCCTGCCTCGCCCATGGCGCCCAGCCCATAGACGAAGGCGCGCCCGATCATCACGCCGCGGGCCCCGAGCGCCAGTGCCTTGAGGATATCCTGGCCCGTGCGGATGCCGCCGTCGAACTGCACTTCCATCTTGTCGCCCACCGCGTCCATGATGGCGGGCAGGGCACGGATCGAGCTGAGCGCACCATCCAGCTGCCGGCCGCCATGGTTCGACACCACGATCGCGTCGGCCCCCACATTGAGCGCCTCCTTCGCATCGCGCGGGTCCATGATCCCCTTGATGATCACCGGGCCGTCCCACATGCGGCGGAACTCGCGGATCTTCTCCCAGTCGAGCGACAGGTCGAAGGCCTCGGCCGTCCATTTGGCCAGCGAGGACGGGTCGCTCACGCCCTTGGCATGCCCCACCACGTTGCGGAACTCGCGGCGCTTCGTGCCCAGCATGCCCAGGCCCCAGCCCACCTTGGTCATCATGTTGGCGACGGATTTCGCGGTCAGCTTGGGCGGCGCGGAGAGCCCGTTTCTGATGTCCTTGTGCCGCTGGCCCATCATCTGCAGATCGACGGTGATGACCAAGGCGGAGCATTTCGCCGCCTTCGCACGCTCGAAAAGGCGCTTCATGAAGTCCTCGTCGCGCAGCGTGTAGACCTGGAACCAGAAGGGCTTCGACGTGTTCTCGGCCACGTCCTCGATCGAGCAGATCGACAGCGTCGAGAGCGTGAAGGGCACGCCGAATGCCTCGGCCGCGCGCGCCGCCTTGATCTCGCCATCCGCCGCCTGCATGCCGGTCAACCCCACCGGGGCCAGCGCCACCGGCATCGCCACGTCCTGGCCCGCCATGGTCGATGCGGTGCTGCGCCCGGCCATGTCGACCGCCACCCGCTGGCGCAGGTAGATTTGACGGAAATCCGAGCTATTTTCGCGGAATGTCTGTTCGGTCCAGCTTCCGGTTTCCGCGTAGTCGTAGAACATTCGCGGCACCCGCCGTTCGTAGAGTTGCCGGAGGTCTTCGATGCAGGTGATGACGGGCATGGCGGCGGTCCTGGATTGTTTGGTAAGAATTCCTTACCGATCACCCGGGCTCTGTGCAATGCCACCGCGGCGCGACGGCCCGTGACACAAGCGACAATCGGAAGGGATCAGAATGTTTTTCGAGGACCTGCACGAGGGTTTCACCTTCGAGACCGAAAGCCGGCAGCTTTCGCGCGACGATATCATGGGCTTCGCCAGGGAATGGGATCCCCAGATTTTTCATATCGACGAGGAGGCCGCGCGCGCCTCGGCCTTCGGCGGCCTGGTTGCAAGCGGCTTTCACACCCTTCTGACGTCATTCGTGCTGACGCTGGAAACCGACACCTGGAAGGAGGCCTCGATGGGCTCTCCGGGGATCGAGGAGGTGCGCTGGCTTCTGCCGGTACGGCCCGGCGATACACTGCACGTGCGGGCCACTGTGCTGAAAAGCCAGCCTTCGCAATCGCGGCCGGACCGCGGACGCACCACGATCCGCTGCGAGACCCTGAACCAGAATGACGAGGTAGTGATGAGCTATACCGCCATCCATATCCTGCGTCGGCGCTCCTGAGATGAGTCTGACGCTGATCGGCCTTCTGGCGAGCCTCTGCGCGGGGCTGATGACAGCGGTGGGCGCGATCCCGGTGCTGTTCGGCCGGACCCTTTCGGCGCGGCTGAGCGACACGCTCCTGGGTTTTGCCGCCGGCGTGATGCTTTCGGCCTCCTATTTCTCGCTCATCCTGCCGGGGATCGAAGCGGGGGAGGAGCTTTACGGGTCCACCCCGCCGGCGGCGCTTGTCGCCGGGCTGGGCATCGCTCTCGGCGCGGCGGCGGTGGCCGGGCTCAACAGCATCCTGCCGCACCGCCATTTCAAGTCCGGCCCCGAAGGGTCCGATGCGCAGGCCCTGCCGAAGATCTGGCTGTTCGTCTTCGCCATCACCATCCATAATTTCCCCGAAGGTCTGGCGGTGGGGGTTGGTTTCGGCGGCGGCAACATCACCAACGGGATGTCGCTGGCCACCGGCATCGGGTTGCAGAACGCGCCCGAGGGGCTGGCGGTGGCGGTGGCGCTGCGGGGGCAGGGTTATGGCCGGCTCTATTCCTTCCTCGTGGCGATGCTGACCGGGCTGATCGAGCCGGTGGGCGGGCTTCTGGGGGTCAGCACGGTGCAGATTTCGCATCACCTTCTGCCACCCGGCCTGACCTTCGCCGCAGGCGCCATGCTGTTCATCATCAGCCACGAGATCATCCCCGAAACCCACCGCCGGGGACATCAGACCTCGGCCACCACCGGACTTCTGATCGGGCTTATTCTGATGATGCTGCTGGATGTGATCCTGGGCTGAACGCGCGGACCAAGGTTTTGCTCAGCGGAAGGCGATCCGCGCGCCGGGCAGGTCGATCCCGTCGAGTCGGGTTTCCCAGATATCGCCGGGTGAGAGCGGTACGGCATCGGTCAGCGTGCCGGTGGTGACGATCTCGCCGGGTGTGAGCGGTGCCGCGTCTGGATCGGCGGCGAGCGTCTGGAGCAGATGGCAGAGTGCCTGCAACGGGCCGTC
>JAUIBJ010000110.1 GCA_030428025.1 Alphaproteobacteria bacterium | reverse complement strand
TGCAACGGCTGCGCCCGCACCTGCCGGACGACCTCGATGGTCAGGGCCATGGCCCCTTGCGCCGAGCGCATCGACCAGCTCGCGGCGCGCGTCGGCCGGCAGGTGGCGTTGCGCCGCAGCCGTGCCTCCGAGCGCCGGATCGGCATCGTCCTCTTCGGCTTCCCGCCCAATGCCGGGGCGGCGGGTACTGCGGCGCATCTGGATGTCTTCGCCTCGCTGCACAACACCCTGCACGCGCTGGCCGCGCAAGGCTACGACACAGACCCGCCCGAGACCGTCGAAGCACTGCGTGCGGCGGTGCTGGAAGGCTCGGCCCGGCAATACGGTCAGGAGGCCAATATCGCCGCGCTCGTACCCGCCGACGAGATGGTCGCCAACACCCCGTGGCTCGACGAGATCGAAGCCCAGTGGGGGCCGGCCCCCGGCAAGGTGCAATCCGACGGTCGCGGCGTCTTCATTCTCGGGGCGCAGTTCGGCAACGTCTTCGTCGGCCTGCAGCCCGCCTTCGGCTACGAGGGCGACCCGATGCGCCTTCTGTTCGAACGCGGCTTCGCGCCGACCCACGCATTCGCGCAGTTCTACCTGTGGCTCCGCAACAGCTTCCAGGCCGATGCGCTGCTGCATTTCGGCATGCATGGCGCGTTGGAGTTCATGCCGGGCAAGCAGACCGGGCCCGGCCCCACCTGCTGGCCCGACCGTCTGATCGGCGACATGCCCAATATCTATCTCTACGCCGCGAACAACCCGTCCGAAGCGACGCTGGCAAAGCGCCGTTCGGGCGCGGTCACCGTTTCGCATCTCACGCCGCCGTTGGCTGCATCGGGCCTCTACCGCGGCCTTCTGGAACTCAAGGACAGCCTGAGCCGCTGGCGCGAACTGCCCCCCGGCACCGAGGACCGCGCGGAGCTGGAGGCCCTGATCGCCGAACAGGCGGAGGCCGTCGACCTTCCGGGCCAGGATCCGCAGGCGCTATGGCTGAAACTGCTGGAAACCGAAGAGGCGCTGATTCCGGAAGGGCTGCATGTGGTCGGCCGGCCGATGAGTGCCGAGGCGCGGGCCGGCTATCTCGGCCATCTGACGCAGGCTGATGCCCAGAGCCTCGCCCGCGTCGACGCGGCGTTGCAAAAGGACAGCGAGATCCCGGCGCTGCTCCACGCGCTCGGCGGAGGGTACACCCCGCCGGTGCCGGGCGGCGACCTGATCCGGTCGCCCGACATCCTGCCAACCGGGCGCAACATCCACGCCTTCGACCCGTTCCGAATGCCGACGGCCTTTGCCTGCCGCGAGGGCGCGCGACAGGCGCAGCTGCTGCTGGACACCCACAAATCCCTGCCGCGCAGCGTGGCACTGGTTTTGTGGGGGTCGGACAACATCAAGACAGACGGCAGCCCGATCGCCCAGGCGCTGGCCCTGATCGGCGCAACGCCCCGCTTCGACAGCTTCGGCCGCCTGTCGGGTGCCGACCTGATCCCGCTGGAAAAGCTGGGCCGCCCGCGCATCGACGTGATCATGACCCTTTCGGGCATTTTCCGCGACCTGCTGCCCCTGCAGACGCGCCTTCTGGCCGAAGCCGCGCTGAAGGCCGCCCAAGCCGACGAACCCCCGGCGCGGAACTTCATCCGCGCCCATGCCCTCGCCTATGCGCAGGAGACCGGCTGCGATCTGGAAACCGCGGCGCTGCGGGTGTTTTCCAATGCCGAAGGCACCTATGGCTCCAACGTCAACATGCTGGTCGACAGCTCGGCCTTCGGCGACGAAACCGAACTGGCCGAGGCCTATCAGGCCCGCAAGAGCTTTGCCTATGGCGTGAACGGCAAGCCTGAGCAGAACACGGCCCTGCTTCAGAAAACCCTCGCGACGGTCGAAGTGGCCTATCAGAATCTCGAAAGCGTCGAGTTGGGCGTTACCACCGTCGATCACTATTTCGACACTCTGGGCGGCATTTCCCGCGCCGTGAAACGCGCCCGCGGCGGGCAGGAAGCGGCGATCTACATCTCCGACACCACCCGTGGCGCCGGCAAGGTCCGCACCCTGGCCGACCAGGTCGCGCTGGAAACTCGGTCGCGCTCGCTGAACCCGAAGTTCCACGAGGCGCTGCTGTCGCATGGCGCCGAGGGCGTGCGCCAGATCGAAAGCTACGTCACCAACACGGTCGGCTGGTCGGCGACCACCGGCCAGGTGGAACCGTGGATCTATCAGCGGATCTCGGAAACCTTCCTGCTCGACGAGAAGATGCGCCAGCGGCTCTCCGCGCTCAACCCGGCCGCCTCGTCCCGGATGGCGAACCGGCTGATCGAGGCGCATGAGCGCAACTACTGGCAACCCGACGATGCAACCCTGGACGCGCTGCGCGATGCGGCGGACGCGCTCGAGGACCGGCTGGAGGGGGTGAGTGCAGAATGATCCCGCAACGCACCAGCTTCGCCACGGGTCATGGGGGCTCTGCCCCCAAACCCCCGGAGTATTTCAAGCAAGATGAAAGAGAGGCACCATGAGTCCCCGCGACGACATCCCGAACCTCAAGGGACAGGACGGCGAAGGGTCGGTTCAGGTCCATCAGGACCCGTCGATGAAGATCGAGGGCGCCAAGGTCTTCTCGGTCTATGGCAAGGGCGGGATCGGAAAATCTACCACCTCGTCGAATCTCTCCGCCGCCTTCGCCCGGATGGGCAAGCGGGTGCTGCAGATCGGCTGCGACCCGAAGCATGACAGCACCTTCACCCTGACGGGCCGCCTGCAGCCCACCGTCATCGACATCCTCAAGGAAGTCGATTTCCACCCCGAGGAACTGAGGCCGGAAGATTTCGTCACCGTAGGCTGGGGCGGCGTGCAATGTGTCGAGGCCGGCGGGCCGCCCGCGGGCACCGGCTGCGGCGGTTATGTCGTGGGCCAGACCGTCAAGCTGCTGAAACAGCACCACATGCTCGAGGACACCGACGTGGTGATCTTCGACGTGCTGGGCGACGTGGTCTGCGGCGGCTTCGCGGCGCCGCTTCAGCATGCCGACCGTGCGGTCATCGTCACCGCCAACGATTTCGACTCGATCTACGCCATGAACCGCATCATCGCGGCGGTGCAGGCCAAGTCGGCCAATTACAAGGTGCGCCTCGCCGGCTGCATCGCCAACCGCTCGAAAGACACCGACGAGGTAGACCGCTACTGCCGCGAAGTGGGCTTCAACCGCATCGCCCACATGCCCGACGTGGATGCCATCCGCCGCTCGCGCCTCAAGAAGAAGACCCTCTTCGAGATGGACGACGACGACGACATCATCGCCTGCCGGGCCGAATATGTCCGCCTCGCCGAAACTCTCTGGCGCGGGACCGAGCCAATGGCCCCCGCCCCGATGGAAGACCGCGACATTTTCGAGCTTCTGGGATTCGACTGATGAGTTACGACCGCACGCTTACCCGCGTCGAGACCTATTTCGACCGCACGGCCACCCGCACATGGGAACGGCTGACAAGCGATGCGCCGGTCTCGAAAATCCGCGAGACCGTGCGGCGCGGGCGCGATGCCATGCGCGCGCAGATGCTCTCGCGCCTGTCGGGTGACCTTTCCGGCTCCCGCGTGCTCGACGCGGGCTGCGGCGCGGGGCAGATGACGGCGGAACTGGCGGCCCGCGGCGCCGAGGTGGTGGCGATCGACATCTCGCCGTCGCTGGTGGACATCGCCCGCAAGCGCCTGCCACCGAATCTGGCGGCAAAGGTCGATTTCCGCACCGGCGACATGCTCGACGACGCCTTGGGCCGTTTCGATCACGTGATGGCGATGGACAGCCTGATCTATTACACCCAGGCCGACATCGCCGCCGCCCTCCGAAACCTCGGGCAGCGCACCTCCGGCGCCATCGTCTTCACTGTCGCCCCCCGCACCGCACTTCTGATGGCGATGTGGCGCATGGGCCAGCTCTTCCCGCGCACCGACCGCTCGCCCACCATGGTGCCCCAGGCGCCGGCGCGTCTGAAGAAGGCGCTACGCACGGCAGGTTGCCCGGGCACCCTCAACGCGCTCGAACGTGTCACTTCCGGCTTCTACATCAGCCAGGCGATGGAGTATCGCGCATGATCGTCCGCCCGCATCACCTCAGACGGCTGACCGCGCGGTTCCTCCCCTTCGCCGACGCGGCGAGCGAGGGGCTGCCGATGGGTCAGCTTCTCCGGCTCTCGCTCTTCCAGGTCTCGGTGGGCATGGCGACGGTGATGCTTCTGGGCACGCTGAACCGGGTGATGATCGTCGAACTGTCGGTACCCGCCACCATCGTGGCAATCATGATCGCCCTGCCGGTGCTGATCGCGCCCTTCCGGGTTCTTCTCGGCTTCCGCTCCGACACGCATCGCAGCGCGATCGGCTGGAAACGCATCCCCTACCTGTGGTTCGGATCGCTCTGGCAGATGGGCGGGCTGGCGGTGATGCCCTTCGCGCTGCTGGTGTTGTCGGGCGAGACGGTGCATGACGTGCCCTTCGCCGGCGAGGTGCTGGCGGCACTGGCCTTCCTGATGACCGGCCTCGGCCTGCACATGACCCAGACGGCGGGGCTGGCGCTGGCCACCGACCGCGCCGACGAGGCGACCCGTCCGCGCGTCGTGGCGCTGCTCTATGTCATGTTCCTGCTGGGCATGGGGGTTTCGGCCATCGTCATCGGCTGGCTTCTGCGCGATTTCTCGCCGCTGCAACTGATCCGAGTGGTGCAGGGTGCCGCGGCCGTCGGGATCGTGCTGAACCTCGTGGCGCTGTGGAAACAGGAACAGGTCCGCCCGATGAGCCGCGAGGAGCGTTCCGTTCCACGCCCGCGGCTTGCCGAGGCCTGGGCCGATTTCATCGGTGGCGGACAGGCCGGGCGGCTGCTGGTGGTGGCGTTTCTGGGAACGATGGCCTTCAACATGCAGGACGTGCTGCTAGAACCCTATGGCGGCGAGATCCTGGGGCTTTCGGTCTCCGCGACGACCATGCTCACCGCCGTCTGGGCGGCGGGCGCACTGGCGGGCTTCGCTCTTGCGGGACGGGCACTCGCGCGCGGGCGCGACGCCTACAGGCTGGCGGCCACCGGAATACTGGCCGGCATCGCGGCTTTTTCGACCGTCATTTTCGCCGCCCCGATGCAATCGGGCCCGATCTTCTTCGCGGGGGCCTGCCTGATCGGCTTCGGCGGCGGGCTCTTTTCCGTGTCGACGCTGATCGCGGCCATGAGCCTGCCGGTGCAGGGCGCGGCGGGCCACGGCCTCGCGCTCGGGGCCTGGGGCGCGGCACAGGCCACGGCGGCGGGCCTTTCCATCGCCGTTGGCGGCGCGCTGCGCGACGGCGTCAATGCCATCGCCACCACCGGCGCCTGGGGCGAGGCGCTCGACAGCGCCGCCACCGGATATTCCTTCGTCTACCATATCGAAATCGGGCTGCTCTTCGTCACCCTCGCGGTTCTCGGGCCGCTGGTGCGCGTGGCGCGGCCGTCCAAAGCCCATTCCGCACCGGGGGCGGCCCGTATCGGCCTGGCCGACTTCCCGACATGACTTGCCGTTCTATCGAAAGGATAGTGACATGACCCAGACATTCTTTGCCCAGGTGGACCTCGCCAGCGTCGCGCTCTGGCTGTTCTGGATCTTCTTCGCACTGCTGATCTACTACCTCCAGCGCGAGAACATGCGCGAGGGGTATCCGCTGGAAGACGATGACGGAAGGCCGTCGGCCAACCAGGGGCTGTTCCCCGTTCCCGACGACAAGACCTTCAAACTGCCGCATGGCCGCGGCGAAGTGACCGTTCCCTCGGGGCAGAACCCCGACCGCAAGGATCTCGCTCTCGAGAAGACGGCGGCCGGCAACGGCTTTCCGTTCCAGCCGACGGGCGATCCGATGGCAGATGGCGTCGGCCCTGCCAGCTGGGCCCCGCGCCGCGACGTGCCCGAACTCGACGGCCACGGCCATCCGAAAGTGGTGCCGATGTCGGCCAGCAACAACTTCCACGTCTCGGCGGGCCGCGACCCGCGCGGATTGCCGGTCATGGCCGGGGACGGTGCCGTGGTCGGACGCATCGTCGACATGTGGGTGGACGAGCCCGAGCAGATGGTCCGCTATCTCGAGGTCGAGCTGGACGGCGAACATGGCACCGGCAAACGCCTCGTTCCGCTGACCATGGCCCGCATCCGGCGTGACTGCGTGAAGGTCCGGTCGATCTTCGGCAAGCATTTCGCAGGCGTGCCCAAGCACACCTCGCCGCATCAGGTGACACTGCTCGAGGAAGACAAGATAACCGCCTATTACGCCGGCGGCACCCTCTATGCCAGCGAAGCGCGGCTCGAACCTCAACTCGGCTGAATCAAAGGAGAGCGCCATGCCCCATGACGACTTTGCCATCGAACCGGTTCCGGGTCTGCCGGAGCGCCCGCCGGAAGGCGAGCACATCCTCTGGCAGGGCCGTCCGCACTGGTGGGCTCTCTCGCGGGAGGCGCTCAGCATCCACTGGGTTGCGGGCTATTTCCTGCTGCTGACGCTCTGGCGCTTCCTCACGCTCGTCGATCAGGTCGGCGCCGGGGCGGCCTTTGCGTCGGCCTCGCCCTTCCTGATCATGGGCGCGGTGGTCTGCGCCCTGCTGATGGTGGTGGGGTTCGTGCAGGCCCGCGCCACGCTCTACACGATCACCAACCGGCGGGTGGCGATGCGCATCGGCGCCGCCCTCACCGTGACGCTGAACCTGCCCTTCACCCAGATCAGGACTGCCGATCTCGACCTGCGCAGGGACGGGACCGGGACGATCGCCCTCGACCTCGAGGGCAGCACGCGGCTCTCCTATCTGGTTTGCTGGCCGCATCTGCGCCCCTGGTGGATACGCCGCACGCAGCCCGCGCTGCGCTGCATCCCGGAGGCGGAAAAGGTGGCGCGGCTGCTGGCTGAGGCCGCCGAGGCCCGGGTGAGCACACCGCAAGTGGAACGCCGGCCGGCCACCGCGCCGATGGCTGCCGAATAGGACGAGAGAACCGATGACCCAGACCGCAACCAACACCCGCGCCCATGACAAGGAACTCGTTCCGCGCGTCATGGCCAGGGCGATGCTTACACTGGTGCTGGCCTGCCTGGTTCTGGTCACCCTCGCCCGGGTGACGGGGCGGCCGCTGATTGCCACGCCGCCGGCGGGCGAGACGCTGCAGGAACGTCGGATCGTCCTGTCGGGCGACATGTCCGGCGCTGCAACCGTCCGCGCGGAAGACGGCACGCTGATCGCCGATCTGTCCCCCGAGGAAGGGGGCTTCGTCTCCGGCGTCTGGCGGGTGATCGTCCGCGAACGCACCAAGCACCGCGTCGCGATGGACGGGCCGGTGACACTGCTGCGCCACGACACCGGCCGCATCTCGATTCACGACCCCAGCACAGGCTGGAGCGCCGATCTGATGGGATTCGGCGCAGACAACGCCAAAGCCTTCGCAAAGCTTCTGGCACAATAGAAAAGGAGGCCAAAATGGGATGGCTGACCAAAGACATAGAACACGCGCCGTGTACCGTTGAAATCAGTCACAAGTTCGAAAGCCTGCATGCGCATGTGCGCTTCGACAACGGAACCACCGTCTATCCGGGCGACGAGGTCAAGGTTCAGGGGCCCGAGATCATGGCCCCCTTCGGCGAGATCGTCTCGGAAAAGCGCCAGGCGACGATTCTGCGCGCCTCGAAACTGGAACAGATCTGGACGCGTCTGACCGGCGACTTCGAGGTCATGGAACTGTGCGAATTCTCGTTTTCCGAGGAGGTGACGCTATGAACATGCAAATCGGTCATACAGCCGACGCTACCACCGTCGAGGAAGGGTTGGCCATCCAGGAGGAACAGGCCAAGCTGGACAGCAGATTCGCCACCGAGGTGGCGATGCAGAACACGCTTCTGACCCCGCGCTTCTACACGACGGATTTCGACGAGCTCGACGCCATCGACGTCGGCCCGGTCAGGGCCGACTGGGACGCGCTTCTTGCGGAAATGGAAAGCGATCCCAACAAGGGTCACTTCCGCAAGACCGAAGATTGGGATCCGGTAGACTGGGACGGGATGGAGCCGCGCCTGAAGAAGGAGTTCATCGACTTCCTGATCTCCTCCTGCACCGCCGAGTTCTCCGGCTGCGTGCTTTACAAGGAGATGAAGCGCAGGGGCGCCAATCCCGACATTACCGCGCTCTTCCAATACATGGCCCGCGACGAAGCGCGGCATGCGGGCTTCATCAACGATGCGCTCCGCGAGGCAGGCGTCGCCGTAAACCTCGGCTTCCTGACGCAGAAGAAGAAATACACCTTTTTCCGGCCCAAGTTCATCTATTACGCCACCTATCTCAGCGAAAAGATCGGCTATGCCCGGTACATCACCATCTTCCGGCATCTGGAACAGCACCCCGACCAGCGGTTCCATCCGATCTTCAAGTGGTTCCAGGAATGGTGCAACGACGAGTTCCGCCACGGCGAGGCCTTCGCCCTGCTGATGAAGACCGACCCGAAACTGACCTCGGGACGGAATGTCTGGTGGATCAAGTTCTTCCTGACGGCGGTCTTTGCGACCATGTATGTGCGCGACCATCAGCGCCCG
>JAUIBJ010000782.1 GCA_030428025.1 Alphaproteobacteria bacterium | reverse complement strand
TGCCGCCCCAGCCGAATCCCGGCTGCGCATTCACTGGCATGTGCACATGACCGATGGGCCGCAGCTCTCGGAAAGCTCCGTCGCAGACATCGTGGCCTTCCTCGGTGCGCTGGAAGACGAATCTCTTTTGCCGGTTCCCCCCGAAACCCTGCCGTCCGGGCTCGGCCCCGCGACGGGTCACTGAGACAGAGAGGACGCCCATGACCGGAACCCATCGAAAACTGACAACCTTGGCGACATGCGCGGCACTGCTTTATGGCCCTGCTTTAACCGCCCAGACCGGTTCGGTCCTGTCGGATCTCGCCAGTGACGAGGTGCAGGCCAAATACCGCGCCGCCGCCGCGAAACAGATCGCCTGCGACCCGATTACGGATTGGGACGCGCAGATGTCGGCCTTTGCCGCAAACGCCACCAGCAAGTGGGATCGACAGGCGATGGGATGCGCCGTGGAATATGGCGCGCAGGCCATGGAGGACTTGTCGCTGCCCAGCAACCTGATCTGGGCGGTCGCGACATTCCGCACGGATAATATCGAGACCCACCTCAACGTGTTGGGCGCGCATCTCGAATACTTCGATGTGCTCGACAAGAGCTATTCCGATCATTACCAGGGCGCCGAAATCGCCGCCGAGCTGGGGCTGCGCTGGGAGCGAACCCGCGACAGTGCCCGCAAGCTGCTGGACCGGATCGACCCGATCGTTCCCAAAGTGACCGAAGCGCGCGTTCTGCGCGCGGCCTTCAACCTCGGCTCGACCCTGCGGGAAACTTCGCCTGACGCCCAGAGCGCCGCGCTCGAAGCGGCCATCGAAGACTTGCAGATCGCCATCGGCGAGAACCCCGAGGCGCTGAACGGGCTGGCGCAACTATTGCTGGGTCAGGTTCTGGTGGTGCTGCCCGAGTTTCTTGGCGGCGACATCGACGCGGCGATTACGCTGCTGGAACAGGCGCAGGCCCTAAATCCGGGCGATTTGACTGTGCACCGCACACTGGCCGAGGCCTATCTAGGCGAGCGTGAGACGGAAAAGGCCATCGCGCTGCTCGAAGCAGCGCTGCAGGCGGATGTCAGCGGCGAAAACCCGCAGGATCTTGTCGATGATGCAAAATTCCTTGGCGGGCTGGCGCTCCGGGCAGACAGGCCCGACCTGGCCTCACAGTTCGGCCAGCGTCGGGACGCATTGCTCACCGAAAAGCCGTTTCTCGAAACGCGCAAGGAAACCGCTGCCATGGGCCATGGTGGTGAAGACCCGCTGAGCGGCAAAGACCCCAGCGACCTGAACTGACAGCTACGGAGAGAGAGAATGAAGGCATCACATATCATCTGCACGACCGCCTTGGCCGGTACTTTGTCGACCATGGCCCTTGGCGGGGAACTCACCGTACCGTCAGGCGCGAGTATCCAGGCTGCTGTCGACCGCGCCCAGCCCGGCGACACCATCCTGGTCGAGCCCGGCCTCTACCGCCAGTCGGTCTATGTGGACAAACCGAACATCACCCTGCGCGGGCTGCGCGATGGCGACGATTGGGCGGTGCTGGATGGCGAGCATGTGCTGAACGACGGCATCATCGCCTCGGGTCATTCCATCGTGATCGACGGGTTCCGGGTCACAGGCTACAAGGGCAACGGCATCATGACCCAGGGCGCCAACAATTTCGAGATCACCAACAACTACGTCGAAGGCGCCTTCTATGGCATCTTTCCGCAGTTTGGCACGAACGGGCTGGTGGCAAACAACA